>DASXVO010000076.1 GCA_036504215.1 Vicinamibacterales bacterium
CACGAAGAACACGTTGCGCCGCCAGCCCCGGTCGTAGATGACCTGCAGTTCTTCCAAGATGCGCGACGGAGGCTTGGTCCGGACGACGTGCCCCAGCATCGTCGTCACGTCGCAGAACTCGCACTGGAAGGGACACCCGCGGGAGAACTGGATGTCGATTCCGAGGTACAGGTCGAAATCCAGCAGGTCGAATCGCGGCACGGGCGACGTGGCGAGGTCGGGCTTCTCGCGGGCCTCGATGACCACGCCTGACGCGTGGCGCTCGATGGCGCTCACCAGTTCGCCGGCCACAGCCTCGAGTTCGCCCTTGACCACGATGTTCGCGCCGGCGCGCAGGAACTCCTCGGGGACGTGGAAGGCCAGCGAGCCGCCCACGACGACGAGTTTGCCGTGCGCGCGCCCTTCCGCCACCGCCGCCATCATGCTGCTCGTGTGCGCCGCCATCCCCGAGACCATCACCACGTCGAACGTGTTCCACTCGTCCGGGGAGACGTCTCGGACGGCCAGTTCGACCAGGCGGTATTCCCATGTCTGCGGCAGGATGGCGGCCACCGTGGTCAAGGCGAGGGGCGAGTCCGCCAACCGCCGGCCGACCATCCGCAGCACGCGTTCCTTGGTCCAGTAGGTCTGGGTGCAGCGCGGGTTCAGGAGGAGGATTCTCATCGGGCTACGCTGAGGTCCGGTGCGAGGACATGCCTCATCATACTAGAGGCCGAGGGCGATCTGGCCGCTCGCGCACGCTGGTCCCCCAGTTCCCCAGTTGAGGTGGACGGCACCCCCGGCGTCCGTTGATTCCCGAAATCTCGCCGAACCAACATGCCGCCACCGACGTCTGATACGCTGATAGACTCTCCGTGTCTTCGGTTCCTCCAACGCCCATGCTGCCCATGAATACCAGACGATTTGCCGCCATCACCACGCTCGTGCTCACCCTGGGCCTCAGCGCCCCCCGCGGGCAGGCGCCCGAGTCGCGCCTGTTGCGGTTCCCGGCCATCCACGGAAATCAGATTGTCTTCACGTACGCCGGCGATCTCTACACGGTGCCGGCCGCCGGTGGCGTCGCGCGTCGCCTCACCAGTGACGTCGGGTTCGAGATGTTCGCCCGTTTCTCGCCGGACGGGAAGTCGCTGGCGTTCACGGCCCAGTACGACGGCAACACCGAGGTCTACCTGATGCCCGCGCAGGGAGGCGTGCCGAAGCGGCTCACCTGGACCGCCACGCTCTCGCGCGACGACGTCTCCGATCGCATGGGCCCGAACAACCTGGTCATCGGCTGGAAGGACAACCAGCACATCCTCTTCCGCTCGCGGCGGGCCGACTGGAACGACTTCCTCGGCAAGCTGTATCTCGCGAACGTGGCCGGCGGCCCGATCGAGGAACTGCCGCTGCCCCGTGGCGGCTTCGCCTCCTTCTCGCCTGACGGGTCGCAGTTGGCCTACAACCGGATCTTCCGCGAGTTCCGCACCTGGAAACGCTATCGCGGCGGCATGGCCGACGACGTGTGGCTCTACGACTTCAAGACGAAGACGACCACGAACCTGACCAACAATCCGGCGCTCGACATCGTTCCGATGTGGAAGGGAAACAAGATCTTCTTCGCGTCCGATCGCGATCAGAACTCGCGGCTCAATCTCTACAGCTACGACCTCACGTCGAAGCAGACCAAGAAGCTCACCGACTTCGCCGAGTTCGACGTGAAATTCCCGTCCCTCGGCGACGATGCCATCGTGTTCGAGAATGGCGGGTTCATCTACCGCTTCGACCTTGCGACCGAGAAGACCGCGAAGGTGCCGATTACGATTGCCGAGGACTTCGACGGCGGCCGGCCGAAGGTGGTCGATGTCAGCCGCAGCGTCACCAATTTCGAGCTTGCGCCAGACGGAAGCCGCGCGCTCTTCGGCGCGCGGGGTGATGTATTCACCGTGCCGGCGAAGAACGGGCCGACGCGCAATATCACGCGGACGTCCGGCATCCACGAGCGCAACTCGAAATGGTCGCCGGACGGAAAGTGGATCAGCTACATCTCGGACGCCTCCGGCGAGGACGAGATCTGGATGACACCGCAGGACGGACAGGGGGCGGCCATCCAGGTCACGAAGAACGGCGACGGGTACAAGTTCGACGCCATCTGGTCGCCCGACAGCAAGAAGCTGCTCTGGTCCGATCGCCAGCAGCGGCTGCTGTTCGTCGATCTCGACACCAAGGCCGTCACCACGGTGGCCCAGGCCCAGCCGGACATCGTTCGGAGCTATGCCTGGTCGCCCGACAGCCGGTGGATTGCCTACGTGAAGCCGGAGGACCAGACCGCCGGCCCGCTGCTCCTCTACTCGCTCGACACCAAGCAGGCGATCGCGGCCACCGACGGCTGGTACCCCGCGAGCCAGCCGGCCTTCAGCCCCGACGGGAAGCTGCTCTTCTTCGTGTCGGCGCGCACGTTCAACCCGACTTACGGCCAGACCGAGTTCGAGCACATCTACGCCGACATGACGCGGATCTACTTCGTGACGCTGACCAAGGACACGAAGAGCCCGCTCGCGCCGCGCAGCGACGAGGTGAAGATCAAGGACGAGGCGAAACCGGGGGCAATGGAGGCGAAGCCCACCGACGCGAAGAAGGACGAGCCGAAGAAGGACGTTCCTCCAGTCGTCAAGGTGGACGCCGACGGCCTCCTTGCGCGCATCGCGGTCGTGCCGGCGCCGGCGGCGAATTACCGCGGCCTGACGGCGGTCGGGAATCGCCTCTACTACGGGCGCGGTGGCCTTCGCGAACAGGCGGCGCTCTACGTCTACGATCTCGACAAACAGGCGGAAACGCAAATCGTCTCCGGCCCAGGCGGCTTCGAGATCTCGGCCGACGGGAAGAAGATGCTGTTCGGCACGGCGGGGCGCTTCGCGATCGTCGACGCGCCGACCGGCAAGGTGGAGGCGCGCGACTACCTCGACCTGTCCGACATGAAGGTCACGGTCGACCTCCACGCGGAGTGGCGGCAGATGTTCAACGAGTCGTGGCGGCAGATGCGCGACTTCTTCTTCGCGCCGAACATGCACGGCGTGGACTGGCCGTCCGTACGAACGAAGTATGCGCCGCTCGTCGAACACGTCAATCATCGGGCCGACCTGACCTACGTCATCGGTGAGATGATCGGCGAGCTGAACGCCGGCCACACCTACGTCGGCGGCGGCGACCTTCCGCTGGCGCCGCGGGTCTCGATGGGGCTGCTCGGCGCGCGTCTCGAGCGCGACCCGCAGTCGAAGTTCTTCCGGATCACGAAGATCCTCAAGGGCCAGAACTGGGCCCCGGCGCTTCGCTCGCCGCTCACCGACATCGGCGTGGACGTGAAGGAAGGCGACTTCGTCGTCGCCGTGGACGGCCGCTCCACCGCGGAACTGGCGGACATCTGGGAGGCGCTCGTCGGCAAGGCCGGCAAGCAGGTCGCGCTCAAGGTGAACGCGGCGCCATCCGCGCAGGGCGCACGGACGACAATGGTGGTGCCGACCGAAGACGAGCGGCCGCTGTACTACTTCAACTGGGTCGAAGACAATCTCGCGAAGGTGACGAAAGCCACCAGCGGGCGGGTCGGGTACGTGCACATTCCCGACATGGGCCCCGCCGGACTGAACGAGTTCTCCAAGTACTACTACGCCCAGACCGCCAAGGAAGCGCTCATCGTCGACGTGCGGAGCAACGGCGGCGGGAACGTGTCGCCGATGATCATCGAGCGGTTGCGCCGGGAGATGGTCCTGGTGGACATCGCGCGCAACGGCACGCCGCAGACGAACCCCGGCGCGATGATCGTCGGGCCGAAGGTGCTGCTGGCCGACGAGTTCTCGGCGTCGGACGGCGACCTCGTGACCTGGCGCTTCAAGACGCACAAGATCGGGCCGGTCATCGGCAAGCGCACGTGGGGCGGCGTCGTGGGGATCAGCGGGTCGTTGCCGTTCCTCGACGGCGGTGTCCTCAACAAGCCCGAGTTCTCGCGATACGACGTCGCTGGCAAGGCGTGGGTGATAGAGGGCGTCGGCGTGGAGCCCGACATCTACGTGGACAACGATCCGGCCAAGGAGTACGCGGGTGAGGACCAGCAGCTGGACAAGGCGATCACGGTGATCCTCGACCTGCTGAAGAAGCAGCCGGGTACGCTGGCGCCGCCGCCTCCGTTCCCGGTGAAGCGTCACGGGAGTTCGGAGCCGGGAAAGTAACCGGTGAGCAGGGGTCAGGGGCCAGGGACACTCTCCTGGCTCCTGACACGGCGGCTGTAGACCTGTCGCTGTGACGCCGGAGACGGGCACGGGGCTCCGGGCCAGACCGAGAAGCCGGCGATCGGCTCACGGCCGACCGAGGACGTCGATATTGTCCGTGACCGCGATGGAGGTCATCTTCAGCCGATTCGCCTGCCTGGCCACGCCCAGGACCGTTTCGTCCTTCGTCAACGACGCCTCGAGGGTCACGTCGCTCTCGGTCTTCTGGGGCATTTCGTGGGTCCTTTTCCCCCGCGTTCGACCCTCGCAGCACTCGGGCCACGGCGGCTGAGTGCCACCGGGAACGGGACACGACGAGCGCAGACTTCGGCTCCTGGTCACATAGACACTCGCAGCACCTCGCCGGCGCGGCCGATCCTACAATCCGGAATCAACAAGCCCAGGCGGTCGAACCCGTCGGTCTCCGCGATATACTCGGCAGGCTCAAAGGAGGTGGTGATGGCTTTGTCGAGGCGTGCTTTTGTCAGGACCCTTGGTGCCGGTAGCGCGTTCACGGCGGCGATGATGGCAGGTCGCGGCCACGAAGCGCTGGGTGCATTCTTCCCTGCCGGCTTCGTGCCCACCCTGCACGCTGACGCCGGCCCCATTCGTCTCGACAGCAACGAGAACCCGAACGGGCCGTGCCAGGCGTCGATCGACGCTATCCGCGGCGCATTCGGCGAAGCCTGCCGCTACCCGGACATCGGGCCGGCCGAGTTGCTGCAGGCGATCGCGAAGCACCACCAGGTCGCACCCGAGAACGTGCTGCTCGGCTCGGGCTCGGGCGAGATCCTGCGGATGGCGGCGTTCGCCTTCACCACGGCCGGTCGCCCGCTCGTCCAGGCCACGCCCACCTTCGAATCGCCGGCACGCGACGCCGAGCTGATCGGCACGCCGATCGTGTCGATCCCGGTCGACGCGTCGCTCAGGCTCGACCTGACCGCGATGGCGGCCAGGTCGGGTGGCGCAGGGCTCGTGTTCCTGTGCAACCCCAACAACCCCACGAGCACGGTCCACGGCGCGGCCGCCGTGAGCCAGTTCATCTTCCAGGTGTTGAAGGTGTCGCCCGCCACCTGCATCCTGGTGGACGAGGCGTACCACGAGTTCGTGGATGACCCCGGGTACAGGACGGCGCTGCCGCTGGCGCTCGAGAACCCGCAGATCATCGTGTCCCGCACCTTCTCGAAGGTGTATGGCATGGCCGGACTCCGCGTCGGCTACGCGATCGCCCACGCCGACACCATCAAGTCCATGTCTCGGTTCCGCATCGCCAACAACGTCAACGTGCTCGGCGCCGCGGCAGCCATCGCGGCACTGCCGCAAAAGGAACACGTCGCGCGCCAGGTGACGCTCAACCGCGAGGCGAGGGAGTTCACGCGCCGCGCCTTCACCGACGCCGGCTACAAGGTTGCCGCGTCGGAGGCGAACTTCGTGATGGTGGAGATCAGGCGCGACGCCAAGGCCTTCCAGGAGGCGTGCAAGCTGAGAGGGGTGCTGGTGGGCCGTCCGTTCGCGCCGCTGACCACGCATGCCCGCATTTCGATCGGGACGATGGACGAGATGCGGCAGGCGCTCGACATTGTCCGCACCGTGCTGGCGCGGGCCTAGCACGGACAGGCTGCAGCATGATCGGGGCGCGCGACATGGCGCCCCCGCCATTCACGTGAAGGGGTAACGCGATGCGCGGACGCACGGTACTTGTCGTCACCTTCATCGTCGCAGCCGCGGTGGGGGTCGTCACCGCGGCCCGCCCACCAGCCCCCGAGTCTGAACGGAATTTGTCGCGCCTCGATCTCCTGCCGCGCAGCCGCGGCTGCACTCAGGCGGCCACGCCAACTGGCCTGCCAGGCGGTTCGCAGGGATTCAGGGCCGAACCGCCGCGGTTCGCCGATCCCGCCAGGCGGCAGACGCTCGCCGGCGCCTTCGTCGAGATCGACCGCGTCGTGCGCGACTACGCCGTTCGCGCGCACATCCCCGGCGCCGCCTGGGGACTCGTGATTGACGGAGAGCTTGCGCACCTCGGCGTCGCGGGCACCCGGGAGGTTGGCAAGGAGGCCCCGGTGGACGGCGACACGGTGTTCCGCATCGCGTCGATGACCAAGAGCTTCACCGCGATGGCGATCCTCAGCCTGAGGGACGAGGGCCGGCTCTCGCTCGACGATCCTGCCGAACGATACGTCCCGGAACTGCGCGGGCTGGCGTACCCGACCGAAGACGCGCCTCGACTCACCGTGCGTCACCTCCTGTCGCACGCGGCCGGGCTCCCCGAGGACAACCCGTGGGGCGACCAGCAACTATCGGCCACTGAGGAGCAGTTGTCAGCGCTGCTGCGCGGCGGCATTCCGTTCTCCAATTCCCCGGGCGTGGCCTACGAGTACTCGAACCTCGGCTTCGCAATCCTCGGCCGCATCGTCGTGCGCGTGTCCGGCGTGTCGTACCGCGAGTTCGTGACGGCCCGGATCCTCCGTCCACTCGGCATGGCGTCTTCGACGCTGGAGCCGTCCGAGGTGCCGAAAGGCCGGCTGGCCCACGGCTACCGATGGGAAGACGAGACGTGGAAGGAGGAGCCGCCGCTACCCGATGGGGCCTTCGGCTCGATGGGTGGCATGCTCACGTCGGTGCGCGATCTTTCTCGCTACGTGGGCGCGTTCCTCGACGCGTGGCCTCCAAGAAATGGTGCCGAGAAGTCGCCGGTTCGGCGGTCGTCCCTTCGCGAGATGCAGCAGGCGTGGAGGTGGCGCCCGGCCACCGTCGGTCTGGAGGGTGCGAGTGGCGCGCCGCGCCTGAACGCAGGCGGGTACGGCTTCGGGCTTGGGATGTCCCAAACCTGCCAGTTCGATCACGTCGTCGCGCACAGCGGCGGTCTGCCTGGATTCGGTTCGTTGATGCGGTGGCTGCCCGAGTACGGCGTCGGGTTCATCGCCTTCGGCAACCGCACCTACACGGGATGGGGTGGAGTGGCCGACCAGGTCTTCGCGATGCTGGCGAAGACCGGGGGACTGCAGCCCCGTGAGGTTCAGCCCTCGCCGGCGCTGGCGGCGGCACACGACGCGGTCTCGCGCCTGGTCGTCGCGTGGGACGCCGGACTCATCCGACAGATCGCCGCCGTGAACCTGTTTCTCGACCGTTCGGAGGAGCGACGCCGAGCCGATTTCGAACACCTGCGCGCCGAGGTTGGAACCTGCCGTGCCGACGGCCGCTTCGAGGTCGTCGAGAATCCGTTGCGCGGGAGCTGGCTGTTGCAGTGCGAGCGCGGTCGCGTCCGGGCGTCGGTCACGTTGGCGCCCACGATGCCGCCGACGGTCCAGTACCTCGAGGTGCACGCTGTGCCGGCGTCCGGCGAACCACCGCGACGACCGACGTGCGGGCAATGAGGACCGAAGGCGCAGGGCTGAAAGGCAATGGCGCGCCGCCCCCACCACGATGACCAATGTCGCCCCGTCGAGCCGTATCACGAGTTGGGAGATCCAGGGAGCATCGGATGCGCATGATGACAACCGCGTTTCTTGGTGGCGCGCTCGTCGTCGCCAGCCTGGCGCCGGCGGCTGGCGTGTCGGCCGCCTCCGTCGATCAGGTGGCCGTGACCAGCCCGAAGGCCGCGCTCGGATTCAGCCTCGGCGACGACTACCAGCTCGCCAACTACACGCAGCTGTCGGGCTATTGGCGGACCCTCGATCGGGAATCCGATCGGGTCTCGGTTGTCGAGTACGGGACGACGTCCGAGGGACGCCCGATGCTCATGGCGATCGTCACGTCCCCGGACAACCACCGCAATCTCGCCCGGTACAAGGAGATCGCGCGCCGGCTGGCGCTGGCCGAGTCGTTGACCGTCGATGAGGCCAGGGATCTCGCCGCCGAAGGAAAGGCGGTGGTGTGGATCGACGCCGGGCTGCACGCGACCGAGGTGGCCAACGCGCAGGCGCTGACCGAGATGGTGTACGAGATGGCGAGCCGCAACGACGCCGAGACGCTGCGGATCCTGAACGACGTCATCTTCCTCGCGGCGTTCTCGAACCCGGACGGGCTCGAGTTGGTGGCGAACTGGTACATGCGCGAGCGGGAGCCGGCGAAGCGGTCGATGGCCGGCCTTCCGGTGCTCTACCAGAAGTACATCGGGCACGACAACAACCGCGAGTCGCTCCTGATGAACATGCCGGAATCCGAATCAATCGGCCGCGCGCTCTACCGCGAGTGGTTCCCGCAGATCATGTTCAACCAGCACCAGAGCGGTCCGGCCGGAACGGTCCTGTTCGTCGGACAGATGCGCGATCCGTCGAACCCGTTCCTCGATCCGCTGATGGCGCCCAGCATGGAACTGGTGAGCGCCGCGATTCACGGCCGCTTCGTGGCGGAGGGCAAACCCGGCGCCACCAACCGTTCGTTCGCCAGCTACCAGAACTGGTGGAACGGCGGCGTCCGGAGCACGGCGTGCTTCCACAACCAGATCGGCATTCTGTCCGAGATCTCCGGGAGCCCGACGCCGATCGACATCGCCTTCGTTCCGAAGAACCTCGTGGCCACCAACGACAACCCGTTCCCGGTCCAGCCGCAGACGTGGCACTTCCGTCAGACGATCGAGTATCTGTTGACCGCCGACCGTGCGATTCTCGACATCGCGTCCGAGCACCGCGAGCACTTCCTGCTCAATGTCTACCGCATGGGCCGGAACGCGATCGACAAGGGGAATCGCGACACGTGGACCTTCACGTCCAGGCGGCTGGCCGAGGTGCAGGCGGCGATGGCGCGGGACAACGTGCAGCCGGGCCGCTCCGGCGCGCCGGCGAAGTACGCCGCGGGCCTGCGGGACCCGGTGCTGCGCGATGCCAGGGGCTACGTCCTTCCGTCGGATCAGCCCGATTTCCTCACCGCGACCAAGTTCGTCAACGCGCTCATCAAGAATGGCGTGACGGTGCACCTGGCCACGACGGCCTTCCGAATCGGCGACAAGAGCTATCCCGCCGGGTCGTACGTCGTGAAGACCGCCCAGGCATTCCGGCCGCACGTGCTCGACAACTTCGAGCCTCAGGACTATCCGGACGACTTCGCCTATCCGGGCGGCCCCCCCGTGCGCCCGTACGACGTGACCGGATACACGCTCGCTTTTCAGATGGGGGTGCAGTTCGATCGCATCGTCGAGGGGTTCGACGGCCCGTTCGAGAAGATCGAGGGGATGGCGCGCTCGCCCCGCGGCAGGCTCGTCGGTGCCGCCCGGCCTGCCGGGTACCTCTTGAGTCACCGCCCCAACGATGCCGCCACTGCCGTCAACCGTCTCCTCGCCCAGGGGGAGAGCGTGTACTGGCTCGATGCACCGCTGCAGGTCGGTTCGACCTCGTACCCGGCTGGAACAATCTACGTTCCGGCCAGGGCTTCGACCTCAGCCGCTGTAGCCGGGCTCGCCTCCGATGTGGGCCTCAATTTCGTGGGGCTGGCATCCGCGCCCGCGGGCGCCGCCCTTCGGCTGAAACCTCCACGCATCGGCGTGGTGGACGTCTACGGCGGGTCGATGCCCTCCGGATGGACGCAGTGGCTGCTCACGCAGTACCGCTTCCCTTTCCAGGTGATCTACCCCGCGACGCTCGACGCCGGCGATCTCGCCGCCAGGTTCGACGTGATCGTGCTCGAGGACGGTATCATGCGCGAGCCGGCGCGCGGCGAGGGCGGGCAGCCGAGGCTCGACGCCGCGGGCGTCCCCGCCGAGTTCCGTGATCGCCTCGGTGTTGTCACCGACACTCGGACGATTCCTCAACTGCGCCGCTTCCTCGAAGGCGGCGGCACCGTCATCGCAATCGGCACATCCACGTCGATCGCGGGCAAGCTGGGCCTGCAGGTCGCGAGCGCGCTCGTCGAACCGGGCACCGCCAGGAGCCTTCCGCCCGAGAAGTTCTACGCGCCCGGCAGCATCCTCCAGGTCCGTGTAGACACGGCCCAGCCGCTCGCCTACGGCCTGCCCGAGACACTCGACATCTTCTACGACAACAACCCGTTGTTCCGGATCCCGCCGGATTCCCCCGTCCGCCCGGTCGCGTGGTTCGACGCCGAACGCCCCGTGCGCAGCGGGTGGGCGTGGGGTGTGACGTACCTGAAACAGGCGGTGGCCGTGGCGGACGCCCCGGTGGGGAAGGGCCGGCTCCTTCTCTTCGGGCCGGAGGTGGCGTTCCGGGCCCATCCGCACGGGAGCTTCAAGTTCCTGTTCAACGGCTTGTTCGTCGGCGGCGCGGAGCGCGTGACGCTTCCGGCCCGGCGGAAGTGAGGCCGTGTCGCGCTCTCGACTGGCATGCGACAGGTTGGATGCGGCCTGCCTGGGCCTGGGCGTGGCGGCTCTTCCGAACGGCGCCGACGGTGTCCGACAATGCTCATGACGTCAAGCGCCGCCGGAGACCGTTGATGCGTCCTGTCGTCACCGACCGACGCTCGTGGCGATCCTGGTGCGCTTAGTGGTCTCGACGGTTCAGCGGTGCGGGGCCGGGGGCTGGCACGGGGCAGGAGGCCAGACGCCGTGGCCGAGTTCCGTGCCCGGTGCGGCTTGGGGCCGATCGGCCGGGCAGGCGCCGGGGCCGAGCGTCGAGTCCTCCGGCACGCTCAGCGCGGCCGGCCGGCTGGCGACGGGCAGCGGGACCTTCTTGTTGGGACTTGCGTAGACCTCGTGCCGCCCGTGCTGGCGGTGCCAGTCCGCCACGCTCGGGTTGCAGCGCATGCCTTCGACGATCTGGCGCCAGCCGATGCCCGTGTTGTAGGCGCAGAAGGCGATCTCGCCGATCGGCGTCGCATACGGAATCAGGCACATCTCCGTTCGCTGGAAGTCGTACGTCCACAGGTCCTGGAACCACATTCCGGCGACGAAGAGGATCAGCCAGTCATCGCCCTTGCGATTCTGGTTGTCGGTGGCCCCCATCTTGCCCCCCAGGGCCCCCCCGCTCTGCTTGTCGAACTTCTTGATCAGGTCGCGCAGTTGGAAACCGGCCGGCGCGTGGGCGGGGCGGTAGTTGCGGAGCAGCGCCAGCGCGCTCTGGATCTTCGTCAGCGCCGGTCCGCGTTTCGAGCGCGCGATCACCGCGGCGTCGGCGAAGAACCGCTCGACGTCCAGCATGCGGGGCAGCGGCGCCCACGCCTTCGTCCGCTTGTTCACCATGAGCGCGGTGGCGACGCCGCAATCCGGGTGGCAGGCGCACTTCAGGGTGCCGAACTCCGCGGCCGGACCCTTGATCAGATCCGTCAGGTCCGCCGCCACCGCCACGGCCGACAGCGGGAACCAGTCGCGCATCGGCTCGAGCACCCCGGTCTGGTTGTGCACGTCCTCGACCAACTGCGACAGCGTGTAGCGCTGGCGCGCCTTCCGTGCCTCGTCGATGTTCTCGTCGCGCCCGGTGAACGACACGGGCTGGAACGCCACGAAGCTGACCTTGTCGGCATTCTCGACGGCGAACTTGATGATGTGGCCGACCTGCCGGTCGTTGACGGTCCTGACCACCGTGACGACCAGAACGACGTCGATGCCGGCGTTGTAGAGATGCTCGATCGCGCGGAGCTTCACCTCGAACAGGTTCGGCACCTTGCGGTGCGCATTCGCGTCCTCGCCGACGCCGTCGAACTGCAGATACGCGATGCGCAGGCCTGCCTCGGCGGCCCGCTTCGCGAACTCCGGATCCTGCGCGAAGCGGATGCCGTTGGTGGCGGCCTGGACGCTGAAGTAGCCGACCTTTCTCGCGTAGGCAATCGCGTCGAGGAACACCGGCGACAGCGTCGGCTCGCCGCCCGAGAACTGAATCGAGATCTGCCGCTTCGGCCGGATGGTCAGCGCGTTGTCGATGAGCTGCTTGACCTCGTCGAACGAGGGTTCGTGCACGTACCCCACCTGGTTGGCGTCCATGAAGCACGGGTCGCACATCATGTCGCAGCGGTTGGTGAGGTCGATGGTCAGGACGCCTCCGCGGCCGTAGCGGATCGAGGACGCCCCGTGATTGTGGAGCCGGTCGCACGACGAGTCGAAGTCCCGGCCCAGGAACAGGCCTTCGATGCGCCGGGTGAAGGCGGCGTCGGTCGACAGCGTCTCTTCGAACGTGCCGTGGATCGCGCAGTGCTTCTCCAGCACGATGTGGCCGTCGCGGTCGACAATGCGCGCGGGCACCTGGCCGGCATCCGAGGTCCGCAGGTCTTCCAGGCCGACCTCGCCCGCCGCGATGCGCGTCCGGAGATCCCGGACGCAATCGGGACACAGCGACCGGGTGTCCCGGGGCAGGGAGAACGGCGCCGACGCCGAGCGGGCGGCGTTGGACGCGCCAGGTGGCGCCCATGGGGGGGGCTGCCTCATCGCCGGAATCAGGCGGTTTCCCGCCTGAAACAGGCGCCACATGCCGCTTGCCGCGCGCGTCAGCAGGTTTTCCCAGAACTTGGAACCGGACATCGTGATCGCCTCGCCGCCGTCGAGATCGGACCGCGTATTATATCGTCAGCAAGGCCCAGACCCAAACCGTTCGCGATCCTGCCCGCCAGATTTCCGATCGCGGCCGGCCTTTCGGCATCCGCCGAACTGGTCTAGAATCAAACGCCCGCTTCCTTCTGGGGACCCGATGAAGGTGTTGCTCATCTCGATGCCGGACCGGCATCCGTACATCGCCAAGCGCGAGTACGAGGCGCCGTCGCTCGGCATCTCATCG
This sequence comes from Vicinamibacterales bacterium, assembly GCA_036504215.1. Classification (NCBI taxonomy): domain Bacteria; kingdom Pseudomonadati; phylum Acidobacteriota; class Vicinamibacteria; order Vicinamibacterales; species Vicinamibacterales bacterium. The sequence continues at coordinate 12,893 of DASXVO010000076.1, forward strand.
ATTTCCGCCAACCTGGACCGCCGCCACCAGGTGTGGATTGCCGACCTGTCGGTATGCAAGTGGAGCGTCCGTTCCTCCGTGCGGCGCTCGGTGCGCAAGTTCCGGCCGGACATCGTCGGCCTGTCGGCGATGATCTTCCAATATTTCACGGCCCGGCGCATCGCGAGACTCATCAAGGAAGAGTTCCCGGGCACGCTGGTCGCCCTGGGCGGGTACCACGCCACCACGATGGGCCGAGAACTGGCGGAGAGCCCTGAGGCAGAGGCGCTCGATTTCATCTGGCGGGGCGAGGCGGACCACGGATTCGGCGAGCTGCTCGACGCGCTCGAGGGGCGTCGCGACATCGAGTCGGTCGCCGGGCTGTCGTACAAGCGCGGGGGTGTGTTCCACCACAATCCGCCGCGGCCGCTCGAAGACCTGTCGACGATCGCGCTGCCCGACCGCGACCGCCGAGTCTACGGGCACTACCACTACTACTTCAACAAGACCGACGTCATGGAGACCTCGCGGGGTTGCCTGCAGCAGTGCAACTTCTGCTCGATGACCCAGATGTACGGGCCGACGTTCCGCAAGTACACGGTCGATCGCGTGCTCCAGGACGTGCTCGACATCGCGAAGCCGCGCGGTGTGCGGCGCGTGGGCCACGCGCTGATCCTCGACGACAACATCACGCTCGACGTGCCGCGGTTCATGGACATCTGCGACGGCATCGCATCGCTCAAGACCGGCATGCAGTTCCTCGTCCAGGCCAGCTGCGCGGGCATTGCCAAGGACCCGGCGCTCCCGCGGAAGATGGCCGACGCGGGCGTGACCATGGTCTTCCTCGGCATCGAGAACGCCTCCGAGGAGAACCTGCGGCAGATGAACAAGGGCCGGATCATCGACGTCACCAGGATTGCGGTGACCCGGCTGGCCGATGCGGGCATCATCGTCACCGGAGGGCTCATCACCGGGTTCCCGGACGACGATGTGACTGCGATCCGTCGCAACTACGAGTACTTCGCCGGCCTCGGGATCCGGACGGTGCTCGACCAGATCATCACGCCGTACCCCGGCACCGAGATGCGGCGTCAGTTGCTCGACGCCGGCCTCATCACCAATTTGTACGACTACAAGTGGTACACGGGGTACTGGCCGCAGGTACGGACGCGGCACCTGACGTCGAAGCAACTGCTCTTCGAGAAATGGAAGGCACACCGGGAGATCATCGACGACTGGCTCGCCGACGATCAGTTCAAGAAGAACTACCCGTACTGGTCGCTCATCTGGAACCGCCTCCTGCGCCCGGTCATCCGGATGAACGAACGCCGCATGTGCTGGATGTACGGCGAGAAGGGGCGCTTCAAGCGACAGATGGTGCAGTGGGCGCAACTCAACGACTACTTCGGCGACATGGTCATCGACGAGGGGTTCTTCGACCCCGACGTCGAGGCGCCCGCAGGCATCGGCGACCCGGATGCCGTGCTCGACTTCGGCCGGGCGCCGTACAAGGACGCGAACGACGAGCCGGCGATCGTTCGCACGGCGACGACAGGACACGCGTGACGACTATGGGAACTCAAGCAGCGACTGACAAGGCTATCGTGCTCGACGACCGCCAGGTCTCGTTCGATTCGGTCGTGCAGGCGGCGGTGGACGGACGGAGCGTCGAGTTGGCGCGCAACCGAGCGTGGCGCCGGCGGCTCGCCGCGAGCCGCGAGGTTCTGGAACACGCCCTCGACGCCGGTCAGACGGTCTACGGCGTCTCCACGGGCGTCGGCAACAACTCGTCGCGGGCCGTCGACCGGCAGAACCAGATCGACTTCGCCATCTCGGTGATGGAGCAGCACGGCTGTGGGGTCGGCGACCCGTTGTCCGAGGCCGAGGGGCGCGCGGTCACGTTCGCACGTCTGGTGAGCCTGACGAAGGGGCTGTCCGCGGTTCGGCCGCCGTTGCTCGACGCGCTCTGCGCCCTCCTCAACCACCGCATCACCCCGGTGATCCCGCGGTGGGGCTCGGTCGGCGCGTCCGGAGACCTGACGCCGCTGTCGTACGTGGCCGCGGTCCTTGCCGGGCAGCGCAAGGCGTACTACCGGGGCCGTATCGTGGACGCCTCGCGCGCCCTGGCCGCCGAAGGCCTCGAACCCTGGGCCTTCGGTCCCAAGGAGACGCTGGCGATCATGAACGGCACGTCGGTCATGACCGCGGTGGGGATTCTGGCGGTGGCGCGGTTCGAACGGCTGATCGAGCAACTCGAAGGCGCGTCGGCGCTCGCCACCGAAGTGCTGCTCGGACGGTCGCAGGCGTTCGACCCGCTCGTGCACGCCGCCAAGCCGCATCCGGGGCAGATCGAGACGGCCAGACGCGTCCGCCAGGCGCTGCGCGGCAGCCGGCTGCTGGATCCGCCGCACAAGAACGGCCGTCCCGTGCAGGACCGCTACTCGATTCGCTGCGTGCCGCAGGCCGCCGGGGTCGCCCGCGATGTCATCTCGTGGGCGCGCCAGGTCCTCCAGATTGAACTCAACAGCGTCAACGACAACCCGTTGGTAGACCCGGAATCGAAGCAGATCCTGTTCGGCGGCAACTTCTTCGGCGGCCATCCGGCGGTCGTGATGGATACGGTCAAGATCGCGGCGGCCTCGATGGCCGACCTGATCGACCGGCAGTTCGCGTTGCTGGTGGACGAAGGCCACAACATGGGCATGCCCGAAACGCTCGTGCCGTACGGCGGCTGCGGCGTCAAGGGGCTGCAGATGACCTGCAGTGCGCTCACTGAGTTGGCCGTGCAGCGGTCGTTCCCGGACGCGGTTCTCTCGCGGTCCACCGAGTGCGCCAACCAGGACAAGGTCAGCATGGGCCTGCAGGCGGCGCTGCACGCGAGCGAGATCATCGGCCTGGTGGGCCGCTCCCTCGCCACGGAGATGATTGCGCTGTCGAACGCCGCGGCGCTGCGCGAGGAATCGAGGCTGTCGCCGGCCGGCCGCGCCCTGCTGGTGGGTGTCCGGAGGCGGTCGGCGGTGCTCGTCCGCGACCGTCCGCTCGACGTCGATATCGAGCGGGTCGCGCGCTGGCTGGAGGCGGGCGGGGCGAGGTGATGACGACCGAGCCACGGGCGCTACGGCTTGGGGCAGAGCGTCTGGCAACGACCTTCGCAGGTGACCCCGACCGCCCCTTCCTGCGCGAGGGCGGCGAGGTGTGGACGGTTGGCCGTCTGCTGGCGTACGCCGCGGACGTCGACCACCGGCTCCCTCGAGATGCCGGACCCGCGGTGGGCGTGCGGAGCCATTCAGCCGCGTTCGTCGTGGCATCGCTGCTCGGTCTCTGGAAGTCGAACCGCCTGCCGCTGCTGATCGATCCGTCGCTGGCGGCCGAGCCGTCCGGCCTTCGAAGCTCATCCCCCCGGATGCCCGTGCTCGCGCCGGCGGGTGTGACCGACCCCTGGGCCGACGTCCTCGTGGCGGAAACAGGGGGCGGGCTCCTCGATCCACACCTGCCGTTGGCCGACGAGGCCGAAGTCGGGTTCTTCACATCCGGCTCCACCGGCGAGCCGAAGATCGTTCGCAAGAGGGCGTATCAGCTCGGGGAACAACACGCGATGGAAGCGCCCTGGCTCGGCCTGAGCGGACCGATCTCGGTGCTGTGCCTCGTGCCGGCGTTCCACATCCTTGGCTACATCTACGGTTTCTCGACGCCGGCAGCCGGCGGTGGCGTCACGACGTTCTCGCGCGGCGCGTCGCCTCAGGCGTGGGTCGAGCACATCGCGGCCGAGCAGCCAACGCTCATCATCGGCGTGCCTTCACACTATCGGCTCATGGCGCAGGTGTCGGGCCCGTCGCTTCCGCGGGCGATCTATCTCTGTTCCGGCGGACCCCTCGACCCTGCCGTCGCCGCGGAGTTCGAACGTCGGGCGGGGACGCCGGTCCTGCAGGTCTATGGATCCACCGAGACGGGCGGCATCGCCACGCGCCTTGGCGCCGGGCCCTGGCGCACGATGCCCGGCCTGGCCTGGGAGCGCCGCAAGCTGGATGGACGGCTGCTGATCACGTCCGCGTGGCAGGATCGGCCGCAGGAGTGGTACTGCACCGACGACGTCATCGCGTCAGATGGAGAGACGTTCCGCCTGTTGGGGCGCGCGGACTCGATCGTGAAGATCGGCGGCCGGCGCTTCTCGACCGGCGAACTGGTGCAGGCGGCGCTCACCGCGCCCCACGTCGAGCAGGCGCACGCCGTCGTCTACGACCGTTTCGGCGAGTTGGCCGTGGCGCTCTTCGTCGTGTCGCCACGGGACGCCGTCGTGACGCCGGCCGACGTCCGGACGTTCCTCGCCGGCCGGCTCGCGCCGTTCAAACTGCCGCGGACGATCCAGGTCGTGAACGAGTTGCCGACGCGCAGCATCGGCAAGATCGACGACGAAGCCCTGCGCGAGAGCCTTTCCCGGGGATGAGGGCCTCCGAACCGTTTACGCCTTTTTCAGCAACTCCGTTCTGACCCTCCGGCCGATCCGCTCGATTTCATGGTCCGCCAGCGACTCGTACACGGGGACTTGAACAGCGGTCGCCGCCTTCTCGGCGCCCACGGCCTGCAGACCCTGCCAGCCGAACAGATCCATGTGCGTGCACACGTCCACGTGCATCGGCGCCACGTCGACGCCCCGCCGGATGCAGCGCCGAACGAGCTGTTGATAGTTCGGGACGTAGGGGCAGTACTGGTAGTAGACGTGCGTCTGCCCCTCGGGTATGCGCGGGACGCTCACCCCGGGGAGATCCCCGAGCATCTCGTCGAACACCTTCGCGTGCCGCCTGGTGCGCTCGATGAATTCGGGCAGCCGCTCCAGTCCGGCGAGTCCGAGCGCCGCCTGCACGTTCGAGAACTTGCCGCCGTAGTGGGCCGGCAACGGGTCGAGGCGCTCCACTTTCTCCCAGAGGAAACGGTCAGGCTTCGCGTCGAGCCAGGACGTGACCCACCAGATCGGGAACCCGGAATACGTGAACACGGTCGGCCGGATAAAGGTCCGCTGCCACCAGCCGACACGCAAGACGCTCTCCACGCGCTCTGCCGTGGGCCAGGGTTCCGCCTCGGCGTACTCGCCAACGCGCCGCGCCAGCTCGGCGTCCCGCATCCAGGCCAGACCGCCACCGAAGGTGTTCAGCGGCTTGAAGGCCTGGAAGCTGAAGAAGCTGGCATCGCCGAACGTGCCCACCATCTGGCCGCGATAGGTGGCCCCCAGCGAATGCGCACAATCTTCGATCACCTTCAGATCGTGACGGCGGGCGAGCGCGAGGATCGGATCGAGATCGCAGGAGAGCCCGTAGAGGTGCGTGGGCAGCACCGCGCGCGTGTTGGGAGTGATCGCGCGCTCCATCGCCGCCGGGCTCAGGGTGAACGTCGTCGGGTCGATGTCGGCGAACACGGGTTTCAGGCCCGCCACCCTGGTGATCTCCGGGACCACCCAGAACGTGAGCGCGGGCACGATGATCTCCGAGCCCGGCGGGAACTGCATCGACTTCAGGATGTCGAGAAGCGCCATGCGTCCATATTCCAGGGAGACCGCACGCACGTGCCCCTGGCCCAGGAAGCGGGCAAACGCCTCTTCGAAGGCCGCGATGTGCGGTCCCTGAACGAGTTGCCCGCGTTGGCGGCAGTCCCGGATGATTTGCGCCGAGTCCGGTACCATCCGCATGCCATATCGCGCGATCGCCGCCATGCTGTCGCCTTCCTTCCCGTTGTGAACTGCCAGTACTCCCGTGTCCAACCAGCCCGCCACGGTCCCGAGGGCGGACCGGTCGAGACCCGTTTGGGGACACTGACGGCTTGGGCGCCAGCCGGAACTGGCCGGATCCCCCGATCGACACTCGCGGCCCTGTCCGGGCCCGCGCTCGGTTCAGTATCCACGCGCTGAGAAGCGTGTCAAGCCAGCGGCCGACGGATGCTCTTTCGCTGCTGGTAGCTGCGGGCGAGGTCCATGTAGACGCCGAGGTCCGCTTCGAGGTCCTGCGGCGTGCCGTCGAAGTAGAGCGTGCGGATCGGCAGGCCGTTCAGGTCTCGTGAGACGCGAGGATACACGGCCTCGCAGACGATTCCGTTCATGCAGGTGAAGGGGCTGATGTCGATGATGCCGTCAACGCCCTTTTCGGCCAACTTGATGGCGCGACCGACGCTCAACACCATCTCGCCGAGCGCGCCGTCCACGGGGAGGTATGGCTGGGCGGCCTGGACGACCTCCTGCACGTCAGGTTCTTCGTAGCCTCGAAACTCCTCCTCGAACGGCTCGAGCAGCACCTGCTCGTCGTGATGCTGGACCCGTTCGCGGACCCAGGTCGTGGCACCTTCGGTCGAGATGAGCCGCCCGTGCAGGCGAAGCTTCCGGTAGGTCTCCGCGACCGTGTACCAGATCCACTCCGTGATACCCGACAGCCAGACCTCCGCGCCGGCTTGCTCGAGGCGACGCACGGCATCTTCGTTCGAGAACGTGTTCAGCCTGCAGAAGATCTCGCCGACGACGCCGATGAGCGGGCGCGGCGTGGTCCTGCGGGTGTCGAGTCCGGCGAAGCGAAGGCGACAGCGCACGAGAGACGCCCGGAGCGACAGCAACTGGCCGCGCGGCGATGAAGGACCGTGCTCGACGGCGTTGCAGATGTCGTCGAGGCATTCCTCGAACGTCGCATCGGCCGTGCCGAGTCGTCGTTCGTACGGACGGTGCCGCAGCAGCAGCTTCTGCAGGATGTCGGCGGCGACGAGCATCCGCCACGCGGTGCGGACGAACGGTCTGGCGAGTGTGCCGAGCCCGTTGTACGCGTTCTTGCTCGTGGGCGACAGCACCTCGACCTGCGGAAAGCCGTTGGCGTCGAGTAGCTGCCGCATGTACGACGAGTACTGACCGAAGCGGCACGGGCCGTCGGCGGTCGGCAGGAAGAAGACCGTGCGCGCGGGGTCGGCGTCCTCGCGCTCGAGGACCCGCATGAAGTCGCCAACCGTCACCTTGGCGGGGAAGCACTCGTCGCCCGAGGTGTAGCGTGCGCCCAGTTCGCGCGTCCGCGCGTCCGAGGGCGGCGTCAACGCCGCCTCGACGCCGAGCGAGCGGAAGCCCGCCGCGAACGCCCGCGCGCTGCCGTACGCCATCGGGGGGATGTAGACCTTCTTGCCCGTCAGCGGGTGGGCGCCGTTTCGGCTGCTGACGCGCCGCCCTGGGTCGGCTCCGGATAACATCGCAGGATGCCCTTGCTGTCGAGGTAGGCCTCGCAGCGTGTCAGGTAACCGGCGTCGTTGCCGTGGCCGTCGAACTGCAACACGAGCAGCGGCGTGCCGGCGGCCTGCCGGGTGAAGTACTTGATGTAGGAATCCGGCCCGCACTTGAAGTTCGAGATGTAGATGATGTGCAGGTTCGGGCGAGACGCGACGAGGCGAGCCGACTCGAGTATCCGCTGGCCCGACGTCCAGTACATGTTCGCGTGCAAATCGTCGATCGACTCGCGGCCCGTCACGAGGAAGTCGAGCGGAATGACGTTGGCCCCGTAGTGCCGACGCAGCTTTCGCGGGATGTCGCAGTTGATGTTCCGGTCGTAGATGTTGTACGGGCGTCCGACGAGCACGAGGCCCGGCGCGTGCGCCCGGTCGAGCGCGTCGAGCGCCCGCCGGCCGGCGTCGAGCAGGCGTTCCTGGAACTGCCGCTGCGCGGCGTAGGCGGCATCCACGGCGCGATCGCTCACGCGGCGGTCGATGCCAAGGTGCTGCGCCATCTCCGCCACCGACCGCTTGATCGATTCGCGCCCAAGCTGGAAGTGCAGGCTCGGCGCCAGGATGCGGCTTCCGACGGCCTCGAGGCGGGGGGCCGACCGCAGCACGTAGGGCAGCGTCTGCGTCCACGGACAGAAGTGCGCCACGCACGTGGACTCCTCGTGCGCCTCGTTGTCGAGCATGTTGGGGACGAGCACGTAGTCCACGCCCAGCTCGAAGAGCGACAGGACGTGCCCGTGGGCCACCTGCACCGGAAAACACGGCTGGGCGAGCGCCAGTTCGATTCCCTGGCCGGCAATCGCCCGGTCGGTCGGGCGCGAGAGGACCGGTCTCAGGCCGACGGCTGAAAAGTAGGCGTGCCAGAACGGGTACCGCTCGAGCGTGGCCATCGTCCGCGGGATGCCGATCGTCAGCGGGCCGGGCGAGATCGAGTCGGGCGTCTTGAGCGACTGGCCCGTAATCTCCTCGAGCACCTGGTCGCGATACTCGAGCAGATCGTCGATGACCGGCAGGCGCGCCGCCGCGGCGGGCCGCCGGTAGCGATCGGAGCACTTGTCGCCCCAGTAGCTCTTCTGGCCGTCGATCGTGAATTCCTTGATGTCGCACTCGTTGGAGCACGCGCGGCAGACGAAGTCGCGCGTCGTCCGGTCGAGCAGCGTCAGGTCGTAGCCGCGGAAGCGGGTGGATCCCTGTCCGGCGCGGTGCCAGCCGCGCGCGATGAGCGCCATGCCGATGGCCCCCATCACGCCGTTGTAGGGGGGCACGGTGATCGGCTTGCCGAGGATCGCCGCGAACGCAGCCGCGACCGCGTCGTTGTAGGCCGTGCCTCCCTGGAAGTAGATGACGTCGCCAATCCGGCGCCCGCGCACGACGCGGTTGAGGTAGTTGAGCGCGATCGAGTAGGCGAGCCCCGCCACGAGATCCGGAATCGGCTCCGCCTTGTGGAGCCACCCGGTCACGTCGCGCTCCATGAACACCGTGCACCGCTCGCCGAGCTTGGTGGGGGACGGCGAGGACAGCGCCAGCCGTGCGAATTCGTCCTTGATGTCGATACCCAGCTTCTCGGCCTGCTCCTCGAGGAACGAACCGGTGCCCGCGGCGCACGCCTCGTTCATCGTGAAGTCGACGACGACGCCGCCCTCGATGGCGATGAACTTCGAGTCCTGCCCCCCGATCTCGAAGATCGTGTCCACCGGCGGGCCGCCTTGCGTCGTACTGACGTGCACCGCGCCGGTCTTGTGGGCGGTGATCTCGTCGTTGACGACGTCCGCGCCGACGAACTCGGCCACCAGTTCCCGCCCGGACCCGGTCGTGCCAACGCCGGCGATGGCCAGGCGGGGTCCCCAGGCCCGTTCGAGTTCGGTCAGGCCCTGCTGTACGGCTTCGACCGGCCGTCCTGACGTGCGCAGGTAGCTGTCGAACACGACCTCGCCCGTCTCGTCCACGACCACGAGGTTGGTGGAGACCGAGCCGACATCGATACCCAGGTAGCCCCGAATCGGTTGGCCGCCTGGCGCCGGCGCATACCGTCGGACGCGGTCGCGCAGCAGCACCACGTTGTCGAGCGTGAGCGGCGTGCCGTCGAAGGGCCGCTGCTGGCCGGCGTGCTGGTGCAAGCGGTGAATCTCGCCGAACGAGCGCTTGTCGGTTTCCTCCGCCTCGAGCATCGCCGCGCCGATGGCGCCACACCACGCGTAGAGCGGCGGCACGACGAGTTGCGAGGCGTCGAGGTCGAATGCCTCGCGCAGGGCCTCGACCACCCCGTCGTTGCAGGCCACGGCGCCGATGAACAGGACCGGTGTCTGGACCGACCGCCCCTTCACCACGCTGCTCTTGAAGTTCTGCGCGACCGCGCGGCACAGACCGCGGAGAATCTCCGCCGGCGAGCAGCCTTGCTGCTGCGCGTGAACCATGTCCGACTTGGCGAAGACCGAGCAGCGCCCCGCGATGCGGGCCGCCGTGGTTGCGGTCCTCACGACCGCGCTCATCTCCTCGACGGAATAGCCGAGCCGGGAGGTCTGCTGATCCAGGAACGAACCCGTGCCCGCCGCGCACTCGCCGCCCCGGTCGTAGTCCGCGATCAGGGCCGGCCCTCCGGAAGCCCCGCGTTCGAGGCGGAGATAGCGCGAACTCTCGCCGCCAATCTCGAAGACCGTGCGGGTATCCGGGTAGAAGCGGGCGACCATGTGCGCGGCCGCCTTGAACTCGTTCTCGAAGTAGATGCCGAGAAGACGCGCAATCGTGCGGCTGCCGGAGCCGGTCACGCGAATGCCCTCGATGCGCGTCTCTGGCACCGTCTCGTAGAACGCCTGGAGCAGGTCGTAGGTCGCCTGGATGGGGCTGCCCGCAATGCGAACGTAGTGCGACACGACGAGCGGCCTGGCGCCGGCGCCCACCCACCGGAATTCGGCGTGCGCCGCGCACAACGATTCGAGCAGAGGGCGATCGCCCGGTGCGCCGAGCGCAGCGAGTTTCAGGCCGATCGCGCCGATGTCGAGCCCGATGTTGATGGCCAAACCGTCGCCCTTCCGCTCGAGGGTGCTGGATAGACAGACGCCCGCCAGACATCCGGCCGGGAAGAAGGGGGGGTGGCCGGTAGCCGTCGAGTGCTCGGTGGTGCCCGAGCATTCTATCGCACCCGCCCTCCCCGTGCTATTATGCGGCGTTTCAGCCGGTTGACCGCCGTGCGCGGGGCCGGAAGCCCCGCCGGAACTGACATCAGCAACAGCGATGCTCACGACGTCCGGCCTGCCTGGCTTTGCCGTGCAGCGCCTTTTGACCGATCGACTCCTGGCGTTCGTCGAGTGCAGCGGCATTGCGCGCCTGCTGGCGGGGCGTCGTCGCTTCACGCAGGATGACGCGATGGCGATGCTCGCCGACGAACTGGGCTTTGCGGTCCGCGATTCGATCCGCGCGCGGATGGTGCATGTCCTCCTCGATTTCCTGGACGACTGCGAATACGTCCGCACGGAACCGGACGGCACTCGGCGCTGGAACCTGTCGGCGGTGCCTCCCTGGCACCCCAGTGAACACGAGGAACACGAGATCTGCCGCACGTTCGACGGTCAGATGGAGTTCTTCGGCCAGTGCCTCGCCTACGTGGGGCGCTTCCTGGAAGGTGCGCCCCCCCTGTTCGACTTCGCCGGCACCTCCACGAACGCATGGGAGCGGCTCCTCGGCAACGGCGAAATCGCCTACGCCCGCTCGGTGCTGTCCCGCCTGCTGCTGCCGCGCGCGGTCGAGGGGGCCCGGATCCTGGTGCTCTGTTACGGCCCGGGGTTCGACCTGGTCGAGATCGAGCGGCGCCGGCCCGACGCCCGAATCACGGCGCTCGACTTCACGAACGCGTTCTTCGACGTGGCCTCGCGGCGCCTGACCAGGCCCGAAGCCGTTCGATGGGTGGACGGATCGTCGTGGAAGGGCTTCGGCTCGCCGCTTCCGTTCGACGACGGCTGGTTCGACGTGGTGTTGTTCGCGTGCGCCGATCCCTACATTCCGCCGGCCGTGCGCGTCTTGGCGTACGAGGACATCCACCGTGTCATGCGGGCGGGGGCCGTGCTCGGCGTGCTGACGCACAGCTATCCCGACAAGGCGAGGCTCGCGGTCGCGGAGTCGTGGATTCGCCGCGGGACGTACTGCCACGACTTCCTCGAGAGCGTCTGCCAGGGATGGCAGGGCTTCTACGACGCGGCGGCAACGCGTGCGCTGTTCACCCAGGTCGGATTCGGCCTCGACGTCGTCACACTCAACGCGTCGGTGTGGCGGCTCCAGAAGCCAGGGACCCGGTGACCCGCGACGAGCGCCTTCCTGGCCGCGCTCCGTTCGGGGCGGGCCTGTTCACGCGCTATCTCTACAGACTGCGAACGGAGGGCCGCGGCCGCGGCCGCCAGGCTGCCGCGATCGGCCTCGGCGTGTTCATCGGCTGCCTTCCCGTGTTCGGTCTGCATTTCTGGATGTGCCTCGCGGTCGGATCCGTGCTTCGGCTCAACAGGTTGAAGCTGTACTTCGCGGCGAACGTCTCGAATCCGTTGATGGCGCCTCTCATCGTCTTTTCCGAGATCCAGGCGGGATGCCTGGCCCGGCACGGCACGGTGTACCCCATTACGCTGGCGGCGCTGCGTGCGGTCGACCCATGGTGCTTCGTCGCGGATCTCGCCGTCGGCAGCCTCATCGTCGGCGGGGTGCTCGGTGGGCTGGCCGCAGGGGCCACGTGGATGCTGACCGGTCGAGCGTTGGCCGGTCACGAAGACGAGCTCATCACGGAGGCCGCCGCGGCGTATCTCGGATCCGGCATCCTGGCATGGGAGTTCGCGAACGGCAAGCTGCGAATGGACCCCGTCTATCTCGACGTGATCCGCAACGTGCCGCTGCCGGATCGAGGGCGGATTCTCGATCTCGGCTGCGGACGGGGCCTGATGCTCGCGCTGCTGGCCGCGCATTACCGCCAACGGGCGGAGGGCGCCGGATCCGTGCCTCTCCACGGCATGGAGTACCGTCCGCGCATGGTGCGTCAGGCCCGCGGCGCGCTCGCCGATCGGGCGACGATCGACCAGGCCGACCTCACGACGTGCGATGTGCCCGCGTGCCGCACGGTGCTGCTTCTCGACGTCCTCCACTGTCTGCCGGAGGCCGAACAGGAGGCGCTGCTGTGCCGCGCGCGCGACGCCGTGGAGGCGGGCGGCCTCCTGATCGTCCGGGAGGCGGACGCCGGGGCCGGCTGGCGCTTCACGCTGGGGCAGGTGACGAACCGTGCCGTCGCGATCCTGCAGGGGCGATGGGGCCGGCGGTTCTACTTTCGGAACGCGGACGATTGGGCGCGGCTGTTCGAACGATGCGGGTTCGTTCCGGAGATCGCCCCCCTGGGGCAGGCCACCCCGTATGCCAACGTCCTCGTCTGGGCTCGCCGCTACGCCCCGGACACGGACCGCGCGCTCGGGAGCGCCGCGTCCTCGGTCGAGTCCCGCCAATAAGGGTAGAACTGGTACCAGAGGTGCGGGTACTTGCGGACCTGGACCTCGAGCGCCGAGGCAAACGCCTGCATGGCCACGCGGACGTTCACGTCTCGATCACCGGTCCGCGGCACGTAGATGGGGTCGGACGAGAATGCCGTGTAGCGGCCGTCGGCTTGCCGCAGCACGAATGCAGGCAGCAGCGGCGCGCCGGTCATGTAGGCCATGAGCGCCGGGGTCCGCAGGAAGCCGACCTTTCGGTCGAAGAAGTCCACGTCCACGCGGTCGCGGCCGAGCGCGCGGTCCGGCAGCATGGCGACGATCCGGTTCTCCGACAGCAAGCGGCGGATTCGCAACGCCGTGTCCGCAGCCTGTCGAACCTCGAGGCTCTCCACGCCAATCGACGCGCGCAGGGCCCTGCGCATGTCGTTCACGGCCGGGTCGGTCTCCGGGAGGCCGATGACGGTGAGCGGGTAGTCGTAGAAGACCCGCAGCATCACCCCGCCGAGTTCCCAGTTGCCGAGGTGGCCCGCCAGCAGGAGCACGCCTCGGCCCTCGGCCAGGACGCGGTCGAACCCGCTGTCGTCGATCATCCAGCGCGACAACTGGCCCTTGGAGAGGCGCAGCCCACGGAGGAAGTCGATCTCGTCGCGGGCGTAGCTGCGGTAGGTGCGCAGCGCGAGCGCGCGCAGCTCGCGTTCGTCGTAGTCTGGCCTCACCACGCGCAGGTTCTCGACGAGCGCGGCGGTCGTGTCGTGGAGCAGGCGATAGGCGAGCCAGGTGGCGACGTGCCCGATGGCCATGCTCAGGTGGCGGGGCATGCGAGCCACGCCCCAGCAGGTCAACCCGTACACGGTCCTCGTGTTGAGGCCGTGCAACTGCCACTGCACCCGCTCCTGTTCCCGCGCACGCTGCATCGTGGTCCCCGCTCCGCTCCGGCATCGAGGCGCAGGGTGACCTGCGTCAGTCGCCGCTCAGATACCGATACCAGACTGCCAGCATACACGTCCTGAACGTGTCGCGGAACGATCGAAGCTTGCTGCTGGCGCCGTGGTACCGGGCCGGGATGGCCAGCCGTGCAATCGACGCGCGCCGCCGGGCGAGCTTGATGAGCATCTCGGTCTCCAGCTCGTAGCGCGTCGCCCGGAGCGGCACGCCTCGGACCGCGTCGGTCCGCACGAGCCGGAAGCCCGACTGCGAATCGGCCAGATCCATCCCGATGAAGGCCGACAGGATGCGGCTGCCGATCCGGTTGCTGTAGAACCTGGCCGTCGGCATCTCGGCTTTCTTGAACGCGCGCTCGGTGATCACGACGTCACAGGCATCACGCTCGGCGATCTCGAGCAGGCGCGGGATGTCATCCGGATCGTGCTGGCCGTCGCCGTCGATGAGCAGCACGTGCGTCCAGTCCCCGGCCAGCACGTGCGCCAGGCCCGTACGGACGGCGCAACCCTTGCCGAGATTCAGGTCGTGGCGCAGCACCACGGCGCCCGCATCCCGCGCCCAGGCACCGGTTCCGTCCGTCGAGCCGTCGTCCACGACGACGACATCCGAAAGATGGCGCTGGACGCGGCCCACCACATCGGCGATGTGAGTCGCCTCGTTGAACGCGGCGATCAGCGCGCAGACCTTCACGGTCGTCGCCGCTCCTGCAGCAGCGCCGGCAGCACCAGCACGGCCGCGACGAGGCAGCTGGCAATCGTGGTGACCGAGGTGATGCCGAACGAGTGGAGCGGGGCGTAGCTGGAATTGACGAGGGACCCGAATCCGATGAGCGTCGTCCCGCAGGCCACGAGGATGCCGGCGCCGGTGCGTGTCAGCACTTCCCGCACCTGCCACGTGTGCTCGACGCTGTGGCGGTAGATGACGTAGATCCCGTAGTCGGTGGCGATGCCGATGAACGTCATCGCCGCAAAGAGCGAGAACAGGTCGAGCTCCACGCGCAGGAGGGCGAGGAGTCCCGCGCTCCACACGAAGCCGAGCGCCGTCGGCAGGAACGCGAGGAGCGTATCGCGGACGCTGCGAAACACGAAGTAGATCAGCAGTGCGACCCCGAGCGTGCCGACGATCACCCCTTTCAGGAACTGGGGAAGGAAGCGCTGAGCCAGCTCGCGGTTCACCTGCGGGACGCCGGTCAGGCGGAACGATGGGGCGGCACGATTGACCAGGCGCGAGACGCGTTCGACATCGGCTGCGGCCCGGGGATAGAGATACACGACCACGAGGTAGCCGGTCTCGGTGCGGGCGACGTACCGGGACACGAGCGACGAGAGACCGTGCTGCTGCAGGCCCTCGTACGTGATGCGCTCGGTGGAGTCGAGCATGCGGGGAAGCCGCCCAGCAAACCCGTCGAACGTGCCTGGCCGGAAACCGGCCGCTTTTGCCGCCCGGCTGAGTTCTGCGACGACCGCCGCCGGCTGGAGGCCGGACTGTCGAACGAGCAGCGCCACCTCACCCTGCGCCGTTGCGGGGGGCAGCAGCGTATCGGGCGAACTGAACGCCACGGATGGCAGTTCGTGCTCGACGGCGCCAGCGATGCGGCGGGTGTCCTGGAGCAGCGGTTCGAGGTCGCGCCCTTCGCCAACGGCGAGCAAGACGTCGCGCGGAAGCGAAAAACGGGTTGCCATCTGCTGCTCGAGCGCCGCGCCCTCCGTATTCGCCTGGAGCTTCTCGAGGCGCGTGTCGAGGCGCAGCGAAGTGGCGGCAATTCCGAGCACGAGGGTGAGGACGGCCGCGGTCCAGAGGATCGGGCGGCCGAACCGTTCGACGAACACCCCGAGCCAGGCCGATGTGACCGGCCGCCGGTGCACTTCGGGGCGAGTGAACCCGACGAGCGCGGGGACCAGCGTGAGGAGCAGCAGACAGCACGCGATGATGCCGAGGCCGACGAGACGACCGAGTTCCTCGAGGCTCGGGAAGTCGACGAGCATGAGCGCCAGGAACGTCGTGCCAGTCGTGGCGTACGCGAGCAGAATGCTCGAGGCCGTGCCCGAGCACCTCGCGACGGCCTCAACCTCGGAATAGCCCCGGCCGCGCTCCTCCATGTATCGCAGATACAGCAATGCGATGCCGTCGATGCCCAGGCCGAACAGCATCGCCGACGCGCCGCTCGTGGCCGGCGTGAGCTTGCCGGCGAGACCGTTCACACCGAGCGTGAAGACAGCGGCAATGACCAGCGGCACCGTCGCGTAGAGCAGTATCCACGGCGTCCGGAAGACGATGAAGACGAGGGCGAGGAGGCCGGCCAGCGAGGTCAGGGAATTGACGATCGACTCCACGCGGATGACCCGTTCGGCCTCGAGCGCGATCCGGTACCCCCCCGCGATCTGGATCCGCAGGTTCGCGGTGCGATCCACGTCCCTGCGGGCAGCAGCCTCGACCTCCCCGAGCCGCGCGAACAGCCGCTTGCAGAAGTCGGTGTCGAACGGCGGCCGCACGGGTTTCGCAATGACCAGGCGGCTACGGCCGTCGCGAGAGACATAGCCTTTCTGCGTCGGATCGAAGCTGACGAGCGCCTCACCACGCGAGAGCCGATCGCGCAGCAACCGCAGAAGACCGAGTGGGTCCTGCTGAACGTAGGCCTTGACCTCGGGCGACGACATCGCGAGCATCCCGCGCGATCGCTCGAGCTCGCCCGTCATGCCGGCCGGAGCCAGCCGCGCGAGCGCCGCGGCCGACTGGTCCTTCCCGAGGAGCAGCAGTTCGCGGTCGAACAGGTAGTTCCAATCCTTCACCGAGTCGAACAGTTCGGCGTCGACCGACGCGATCTCCGGCGCACGACGCAGCCGCTCGACGTAGGCGTCGATTAGATCCTCCTGATCCGAGATCCTTCCGTCCGGCACCTCGAACAGCACGTAGATGTGGTCGAGCGTGCCGAAGTGCTCGAGGTAGGTGTTGAAGCTGCGGACCGCCAGGCCCTTCTGGGGCAGGAGGTTGAGGATGTTGGCGTCGAACGACAGGCGGGACAGGAGCGCCACGGACAGGAGAAACACCGCGGCGGCGGCGGCGAGGACCGTGCCTCGACGTGTGAAGGCGAAGCGCAGGAGTCGCTCGATCATTGCCCGCTCAACCGGTGCTCGGCGAGGTAGTACTGAGGATCCATCATCCGCTGCGTGCGGTAGAGCATTCGCATGAGGTACGGAAGATGCCCCGGCTTCACCTCCGTGAGCCACCGCCACCAGGGCTTGCTGCCGCCCAGGTTGAGCACCGACCGGCGCCAGGTCTCGCAGTAGAGCTCGAAGAAGCGCCGCGCCCCGAGCTTCGGTTCCCACAGCAGGTGGCTCATGTCGAACTGCGACCACAGATCCGCACGAATCTTCGTGCGCACCGCTTCGTAGTAGGGCGTGCCCGGTAGCGGCGTGAGGATCGTGTAGCCGGTCCGATGCAGCCGATGCTCGTCGACGAAGGCCCAGAGGCGCTCGAAATCGGCTTCGTCCCACTCCGGGTCGATGACGAAGTTCCCGGTCACGCCGTACCCGTGCTCGCGCGCCACGCGAATGCCGTCGATCGTCCGCTGGAGCGTCGTGTCCTTCGACAGACCATCGAGCGAAGCGTCGGAGGCGGCCTCGAGCCCGAAGAAGATATCGATCTTCGTCGAGAACGGCCGCCACGCCTCGAGCAGTTCAGGGTGCGCCGCCACCAGGTCGGTCCGCGTCTGCACCAGGATCCACTCCTTGTGAATCCCCCTCTTGATCAACTCGCGCGCCAGTTCCTCGCTGCGATCGCCCCGATGCCAGAACAGGTCGTCGGCGACGAAGACGTAAGGTCCGACGGACGCGAAGTCGCGGCACACCGCGTCCACCGACCGCAGCCGGTACGAACGGCTGTAGACCGGCCACACCGAGCAGAACGAACAGCGGAAGGGGCAGCCTCGCGCGGTCTCGACCAGCCAGGTCGGCCGGTAGTTGAGGCACGCGTAGTCGCAAAACCCGGTCACCACCGCGTGACGCGCAGGCAGCGGCACCTCGTCCAGGCTGACGGGCTCGGCCTCAGGCGTGGCGACGAACCGGCCATCGCCGACGTTCAGCAGCAGCCCGGCCACTTCGTCAATCGACCGGCCCCGGCTCAGCGCCTCGACCAATTCGGGAACGACACGCTCGCCGTCCCCCACGCAGATCGCGTTCACCTCGGGGCATTGGAGTGGTTCAGGGAAGGCCGCCGCCGAGTGGCCGCCGAGCAGCAGGAACACGTCGGGCGCGGCGCGTCGCACCTGCCGCGCCACCGTCAGCGCGTCGTCCATCTCGAGGGAGTGCATGCAGGCCACGCCGACGACCGACGGACGGTGCCGCGCCAGGATCCGCTCCACCGAACCCGCAAACCGCAGGTCCAAGACGACGGCGCGGTGACCGCCGGCTTCGAGCGCGGCCGCGACGTACTCGAGGCCGAGCGGCTCGGTCCTGAAGAACGGGCCGAGGCCGAAGCGCTCGTTGCACGGAACCGGTCGGATCAGGAGAACATCCATCCCGCCCGGAGGGTACCATCTGGTGGAGGAGTGGATCAAGGAAGGGGAGCAGTGCGACTACTTCGCGACCTCGAAGGCGTTCGGGGCCAGTGGCGTGTTCAGCGTGATGTCGTCGATCCGGATGGTGTCGCTGTCGCCGCCGGGAAAGGACATCTTCATCTGGCGCAGCAGCAGGCTGTCGCGGTCGATCCAGATCTGCAGCCGCTGGAGTCCCTGCTTGATCTGCTTGCGCCTGGGCACCATGTCGAGCTGGTAGGCATTGCTGAACTCGGTGTCGGGGAAGGCCCGCACATCGAACGCGCGCCGCACCTGGCTGGCGTCGGCGTTGGTGAAGTACTGGTTCACGCGCTTCATGATCTCCGTGATATCCAGCTTCTCGGTCTCTCCTCGGTCGTGCCAGAACACCACGAGCCGGTTGCCATCCATCAGGAGCGTCTTGCGCTCGGGCGACATGTACTTCAGCAGGAGCCGAGGCGGCTTGGCCGCGATCAGCGTTCCCTTCGCGACCAAGGGCTTGGCCAGCAGCGACGAGACGGTCGTCTCCGTGAAGCGCGCGCTGATCGTCTGGATCTTCGCCTCCATGATTCGCCCGCGGGCGTGCAGATCATCGAAGAGGTCCTGCCCACCTGACGCCAGGCAGACCGAGAGCGCGACGGTGATCAAGCTGATGGCGAGGATGCGCATGGCGGCGGTCGGCGGCAGCGCGCAGGACGCGTGGGCGCTTGTATGGATCCGACGGCCAATGATAGCGTACTCCCCTCATGCGCGACCGCGTGGTCATCACCGGATTCGGATGTGTGTCGAGCCTGGGCGTCGGCACCGCGGCCTTCGTTGACGGTCTGTTGGCCGGGCGGAGCGGCATCGCTCCAATCACCTCCTTCAGCACCGAAGGTTGCCGCTCGCACACCGCCGCGTTGCTCCGCGACTTCGACCCCTCACGCTTTCTGGAACCCCTGAAGCTCAGGCGCGTGGACGAGGTCGGTCGCCTGGCCCTGGCCGCCTGCCGCCTGGCGATCGACGATGCGCGGCTGCCGACGAAAACGGACGGCGTCGGCGTCGTGATGGGGACGGCGACCTCGGGCCTTCACAGCACGCTCTCCCATCTGCGCAGCCTCACAGAGGGCGGACCGGCCGCCGTGCCGGCGCTGGGGTTCAGCAACACCGTGGGCAATGCCGCCGCCAGCCTCTGTGCCATCGAGTTCGGCCTGCGCGGCCCCAACATCACGTTCGCCCAGAAGCAGGCGTCGTCGCTCGCGGCCATTGCGTACGCGGCGCGCGCGCTAGAGGACGGGCGAATCTCCGCCTTCCTCACGGGCGGCTTCGACGACTTCGAGGAGCAGTTCTTCCGGGTGCACGACCGGCTTCGGGTGCTGGCGCGCGCCTCCACCGACGGCGGCGAAGAGGCGAGCCGACCCTTCGACCGCCGGCGCAACGGCTTCGTGCTCGGCGCGGGCGGCCACGTCGTGGTCCTCGAGACAGCCACGTCGGCCGGCGCCCGTGGCGCGACGGTGTACGGCGAGGTCCTCGGCCTCGGGACGGGCGCGTCGGAGAGCGCGCTCAACGGCTGGCCGGCCGATGGCGCCGGCATCGCGAGGACGATGCGCGCCGCGCTGGACGAGGCAGGGCTGGAACCGGCGCACGTGGACGTCGTCTTCGCGTCCGCCAACTCGTCGCGCGGTCTGGACCACGCCGAGGCCAGCGCCCTCGAGGCCGTCTTCGGTCCCTCGGCTGTTCCGGTCGTGTCGCTCAAGGGTGCCATCGGTGAACACGGCGCGGCGGGCGCGGCGGCACTGACGGCAGCGCTGCTTTGTCCTCGACGTGGTCAGGTGCCCCCGACCCTCGGGTCGTCGGAACCGGATCCTGCATGCCGGGTCGACATCAGCGTGGCGGCCCGTCCGGCGCGCGGACCGGTGGCGTTGATCAACGCCACGGCTGCCGGCGGGTCCCACTACACCCTCGCGGTCAAGGCACTGCCACAGGATTGAAGGTGACCAACGTGTCGGAGAGTGCACGCCGTCGCTCGCTCGAAGGCCGCGTGGCGGCCGTCACCGGCGGATCGCGGGGGATCGGCCGTGCCGTCGCGGCGAAGCTGGCTGAGCAGGGGGCCGCAATCGCCGTGTCGTTCGTGACGCAGGAAGCCGCCGCGCGCGAGTTCGAAGCCATGCTCCGCGCCAGCGGCTCACGAGCGCTGGCCGCCAGGTGCGACGTCAGCCGGCCGGACGAGGTCGCCTCGTTCTTCGACCTCGTTCACGCCGATCTCGGGCCGGTGGACATCCTCGTCAACAACGCCGGCATCGTCCGCGATGCGATGTTCGCGCTGATGGACGGCGAGCGGTGGGACCAGGTGCTGGCCGTGAACCTCGACGGTCCGTTCCACTGCATCCGTGCCGTCCTGCGAGGCATGCTCGTTCGGCGCTGGGGGCGTATCATCAACATGGTATCGCCCAGCGCGCAACATGGCGTGGTCGGTCAGGCCAACTACGCGGCCTCGAAAGGCGGACTGCTGGCCTTGACGCGCACGCTGTCACGCGAGGTGGCCCGAAACGGTGTGCTCGTCAACGCGGTCTCGCCCGGGCTGATTGACACGGACATGCTGGCGGGGTTGCCGGCGAAGGCCCGCGACGGCCTCATGGCCAACGTGGCGATGGGTCGCGCGGGACGTCCCGACGAGGTCGCGGCGCTCGTCGCATTTCTCGCCTCGGACGAGGCGAGCTACGTCACTGGACAGGTAATCGGGGTCGATGGCGGCCTCTTCTAACCGAACAATCCGATGGATCAACCACTCTCGCTGCAGGTCAAGGAGGCCATCATTCGGAGCCTCCGTCTCCCGATGACACCCCAGGACATCGCCGACAGCGTGCCGCTGTTCGGTGAGGGCCTGGGCCTCGATTCAATCGACGCGCTCGAGCTGGTGCTCGAGCTCGAACGCTCCTTCGGCGTCGTCGTCGGCGACGACCAGTTGGGCGGTCGTGTGTTGCGCAGCGTCGACACGATCGTCGAGTTCATCGAACAGAAGCGCGGCCAGGGCCCGGCGCCCACGTCGTAGGCGGGACGCCCGAACGGTGCGCAACTACCTGACCGTCGACGTCGAAGAATGGTTTCACATCTGTGGCGTCGGCGGCCCCCTGGCGCCCGATCGGTGGACCACGCTGCCCAGTCGCGTCGAACGGACCACCGATCTCGTGCTCGACCTGCTCGAGCGGTGCCGCGTCACCGCGACCTTCTTCGTGCTCGGCTGGGTCGCCGAGCGGCATCCCCCCCTCATCGGCCGGATTCTGAGCGGCGGCCACGAGGTCGCGTCGCACGGCTGGTCGCACAGCCGGCTCTACGAGATGGCCCCAGACGCGGTCGAGACCGAGGTGGCACGCACCACGGCGGCGCTCCAGGCGGCCGGCGCACCGGCGCCCCTGGGGTTCCGCGCTCCCGAGTGGTCCATCAACGACCGCTCGCTCTGGGCACTCGACATCCTCGCGCGGCAGGGTCTTCGGTACGATTCGAGCATGGCGCCGCTACGCCTGATCGGGAATCCACGCTATCCTGAGATCCCGCACGTGCGGGAGACGGCGCACGGGCCGTTGCTCGAGGTGCCGCCGGCAGTCCGCCAGAAGTTCGGCTGCAACATTCCGTTCGGCGGCGGCTGGGGCCTCCGCATGTGCCGCCCCGCGATGGTGCTGCGCGAGATCGAGCGGCGCAACCGATTGGGTGTACCGGTGACCCTGTTCGTGCATCCCTGGGAGATCGATCCGGATCCCCCGCGCGTCAGCCTGCCGTGGACGCTGGCGTTCAGCCACTACTTCCGGCTGGATGGCTTCGACGGTCGTCTGAATGACATCCTCGCCGACGCGTCGTTCGGCCCGATCGGCGGTGGCATCAACTGACGGCGCGCTGCGGGCGTTCCGCGGCTGGCGATGTACCCGGGAGCGATCACTTGACGATGAAGGTCCTTCTTGCGTGGGTGACGGGTGTCTGGCTGTTTGGCGCCGCGCCCGTCTCGGCCGCCCCGCCGGCTCTGCGCGGTCTCGGCGTGGACGAAACACTGGAGGGGGCGCCCGTCCTCGCGCCGGCGCTCGATCTTGCTGGCGCGACGACCGCCGGTCTACCAGTGTTCGTCCGGTTGCTCGTCCGAGCGGACCGGCTGGGAGTAGATCCGGCGATGCTTCAACGCCTGGATGCACGGCTCGAGGTCTACGCTCGTCGCAGGATCCCGGTCGTGCTGACGCTCGTCGACCCGCCTCTCGACGCGGCGGCCATCGAGGCATGGCGCCCGCGCTTGCGCGCGCTGGCCGAGCGGTGTCGCGGCAGGGTCGTGGGCTGGCAACTGGGGGACCGACTGGATGCGGCAGATGCCACACGCCCTCAGCCGTATGCCTACCTCGTGAAATTCGCGGCGGTGCAGATTCGATCGATCGACAGCGCGGCCCTGATCCTCCAGGGAAGCGTCGTGGACGAGGGCACCGGCGGACAGGCCGCTGCGGCGTGGCAGGCGCACCTCTACAGTGAGGACGTCGCTGCGTACCTCGATGCGTTGCCGGTGGGATACCCGTCAGGCGGTCGCGATGCCGCGTCCCGCACAGCCGACGACACGTCCGCGGCGGTCCTCTCCGCCCTCGAGACGGTTTCAGCCAAGGACGATCCCAGCGCAGTCCTTGGAATCACGGGGATGACGCTCGGCCCCGACGCGGCCGCAGGCGCCCGGCTTCTCCTGCGATCGCACCTCTCGCGCCTGGGGACCCGCGCCACGTTCACGACCTGCACGGCACCGGTTGAGGTCGTGGCCGCGGCGCTGAAGACGGCAGCCGCGGTGAAAGACGTGCTCGCGGACGACGTTGTCACGCTCGACGACCGTGCATCCTCGCTGCGGCTCAGCGCGGGTGGGCAGGACGTGACCGAGACCGCGCCGCATCGACTCCTCTACAACATGACCACGTTCGCGACCTATCTGCTGTGCTGGACGTCGGGCCAGCCGACCGGGCCGCTCGAGGTCAGCCTGCACCTGCCGACCGCCGCGCCGATCGCGATTCGCGATGCTGCCGCCGGGACCGTGACGAAGGTGACGGACGCGCGCCGTGACGAGGCCGCGAAGACGACGACCACGCGCATCACGCCCACCGACCGGCCGTTGCTCCTCGATTTCAACTACGGCGCGGAGGACGCCTACGCGCTGCGGACCGACGCGCACGAGCGGGCGCTCCCGACGGTGGACGAAATCATCTTCCGGCACCAGCAGGCCCAGGCGGCCCAGTCCGCGCTCGTCACCAACTACACCGCGCATGCCCGCATCGACATGCACTTCCGGCCGTCGGCCACCGACTCCGGGTACGACGTGGTGACCGAGAACAGGTTCTTCGTCGACGCGACGAGCTTCGAGTGGGCCGAGCAGAGCTTCTCGCTGAACGGGACCCGCTGGGGCCGCAACCGCCCGCCGTTCCCGCTCCTGCAGCCCGAGAAGGTTCTGGCGGTGCCGTTGACGCTCCGGTTGAACCGCGACTACGTCTACCACCTGGAAGGTACGGAGGCGGTGAACGGGCGTCGATGCTACGTTGTGAAGTTCGACCCGATCGACGACGCGCAGTCGCGTTACCGGGGGAAGGTGTGGATCGACACCGAGTCGTTCGTGCGCCTGAAGGTGCAGGCCGTGCAGACGCGGCTCGGCGCTCCGGTCGTGTCGAACGAGGAAGTGCAGTACTACGAGCCGGTCGCCCAGGCTGGCGGGCAGACGCTCTACCTGTTCAACCGCCTGGTGGCCCGCCAGATCTTCCTGATTGCGGGGCGCAACCTATTGGTCGAGAAACAGGTAGCCTTCTCCGACTTCCGCGTGAACGATCCTGCCTTCGTCGATGAGCGTCTCCGCGCGCGGGCCGGCGACGAGGTGATGTACCGCGACACCGACCGCGGCATACGCTTCCTGGTCAAGCGCGGCACGGATCGCGTCGTGTCCGACGAGATGACCACTGGCGCCAGGGCGTTCGCGGCGGGCGCCGTCTTCGATCCGACGTTCGACTTCCCGCTCCCGATCGTCGGCATCAACTATCTCAACTTCAACCTGCTCGATCGCGACATCCAGTTCGCGCTCGTGTTTGGCGGCGTGCTCGCCATCGGCAACGTCCAAAAGGCGAAGATAGGAGGGACGAAGTTCGACGTGAGCCTCGACTTCTTCGGCCTCGCCGTCTCCGGCAACGACCAGGTGTTCGATGGTCAGGGCGAGCGGAAGGACGAGCGCGTGCGCAGCCGGCCTGCGTCGGTCGGCGTGAACCTCGGATATCAGGCGACCGATTTCCAGAAACTCACGCTGAGCAGCCACGCGCAGTACGACAAGTATCTCGACGCGCCAGGGAAGACGTCTGCCGACTTCGTTCTGCCTGTGACGACGGTGACGCTCAATCTCGGGGCCAACTACGAGTACCGGCGCAACGGGTATTCGCTGCTGGCCGGCTGGTCGTACTCACGCCGCGGAGACTGGCAGCGGTGGGGATACGGTGACGAGTACGATCCGGCGGCGCGCACCTACACCAAGTACTCGCTCGGACTCAGCAAGGACTTCTTCGTCAACGCGTTCAGCAAGCTGCACCTGAACGGCGCGTACTACGGCGGGCAGCGGCAGGATCGGTTCTCGATGTACCGCTTCGGCATCTACGACGAGACGAAGATGCGGGGCGTGCCGTCGGCTGGCGTCCGGTTCGCCGACCTGGCCATGGCCCGAGCCCAGTTCTCATTCAACCTGTTCAACCAGTATCGCCTCGATCTGTTCCTCGACCAGGCGTGGGGCCGGACCACGTCGCGCCACGCGTGGGATCCGGTGACAGGGATCGGAACGGAGCTGAGCCTGCGGGCGCCGATGGGGACGCTGCTGAAGCTGGGGGTAGGGAAAGGGTTCCTCCCGCAGATCTACCGTGGGTCGGGGTCAATGGTCGCGGAGGTCACGGTGCTGAAGCCGCTATGACCGACGAGCCGCGCCTCCTGACCGTCTCGCGCCCACTCAAGGCCGATCTGCACGTGCACTCGTTCCACTCCGGGTTCACGTCCACGCTACGCATGTTCCGCAGCCTCGACTGCTACTCGACGCCGGAGGAGGTCTATCGGCGCGCGAAGGCTCGTGGCATGGACGTGGTGACGATCACGGACCACGACAGCATCAACGGCTGTCTCGAGCTGCTCGACCGCCATCCCGACGCGCCGGACATTCTCGTGGGCGAGGAGATCGAGTGTCGCCTGCCCGACACGGGGATCCGCGTCCACCTTGGCGCTTTCGGTCTCTCGGAGCGCATCCATCGCGACGTGCAGCCCCTTTGCGGCGACGTCCGGGAGGCGGCGGCATTCCTGCGCGCGCACAGCGTCGGCCTCGTGCTCCACCATCCGTTCCACTTCTTCCGCGGCGAGATGCCGGTCGGCCGGTACCTCGAGGACCTGCTCCCGCTCGTCCACGCGGTCGAAGCGCGAAACGGTACGATGTTGCCGGGGCACAACGAGACGGTCGCCCGCCTCGTTGCCGCCCGCGCGCAACTCGGGCTGGGCCAGACTGGCGGCAGCGACGCGCACGTGCTGTCGCACGTCGGTGACAGCTACACGAACGCCAGTGGAATGAAGCCCGAGCCCATGGCCGGCATGGCGCTGACCCCGGCCGCGGCGTTCCTCGACAGCTTGAAGCGCGGAGAGACCAGGGCGGCCGGGCGGCATGGCACGCCTGGCCGGTTCGCCTTCGAGATCTACGGTGTAGTATTCAACTACTGGGGCGGCTTGCTCGGCCTCCGCCGGAGCGGCCTGTCCGCCGGGGAGAGGCTCAGCGGTCTCGGGTGTTCACTGGTGTCCCTGCCTTTCCAGTTCACTCCGCTCCTCGTCAGCATCGCGCAAAAAATTGGTGAGCGCCGACGCGTGGCGAGGTGGAACCGGGAGCTGGAGACGACATGACGAAACGACGCGTCGCCATCACCGGTATCGGGCTGCTCTGCGCCCTGGGACTCGATCGTGAATCGGCGTGGGAACGCCTCTGCGATGGCCGCTGTGGCATCAGCGATCTGACGCTCTTCGACGGCGCCGGCTACCGAAGCCGGAAGGTGGCCGAGGTCCCCGCCTGGGACGCTCCCGCGCATTTCTCGCCCAACGAGCGCCGCCGCTACTCGCGCTCGGACCAACTGGCCGTCCTGGCTGCGCAGGAGGCCCTGGCCGATTCCGGCCTGCTCGAACGCGGAACGGATCGCGCCGCGATCGGCGTCGTCTTCGGGGCTGGAACGAACGACCTTCTCCGGCACGAAACCTACTACAAAGACGTGCGGGCGCTCGGACACCGCCGGGCGCGTCCGTCGAACGTCTTCAACTATTTCAACGATGCGCAGGTTGACACCGTGGCCCGCCGGTTTGGTCTCGGCGGTCTCCGGGCGTGCCCGTTGTCTGCCTGCTCGTCGAGCGCCGTGGCGGTCGGCTACGCCGCGGACCTGGTGGCAGCCGGCCACCTCGACGCGGCGCTCTGCGGCGGCAGCGATGCACTGTGCCGGCTGACGCTCGGCGGCTTCAACGCGCTTCGGCTCGTGGACGTCGAACCGTGCCGCCCATTCGACACGAGCCGCAACGGCATGAACATCGGCGAGGCCGGCGCGGTCCTGGTGCTCGAGGAATTCGAACGCGCCCGGGCTCGTGGCACCCACGTCTATGCCGAACTCGCCGGGTATGCCGCCTGCTGCGAGGCTCATCACCCGACGGCGCCCGAGCCCGAGGGACTGGCCGTCGCGGCGCTGCTTCGGGCGGCGCTCGCGGCTGCGGGCGTGGCGGCAGCCGACATCGACCACGTCAACACGCACGGCACGGCGACGCCCCAGAACGACAGGGCGGAATCGCGCGGACTGCGGGCGGTCTTTGGGGAGCGAACCGGGGCGATTCCGGTCACCTCGACGAAGTCGATGGTCGGACATTGCCTGGGCGCCGCCGGGGCTGTGGAGGCCGCCATCCTCGCCATGACCATCGATCGGGGTCTCATTCCGCCAACCGTCAACCACCGGCAGACGGACCCCGAGTGCCCGGTGAGCGTCGTCGCCAACCAGGCTCGGGCCGTGGAGGTGACCTGCGGCATCTCGACATCGCTGGCCTTCGGGGGCAACGACGTCGCCCTCGTTGTGAAGCGTGCGAGCTAGAGAACAAACCGAACCGCCGCGCCTTCTGGAACGTCTTACAGAGCAGCCTGCGGTGCTACACTGATGACCATGATCGGCTTCGGCCGGATGAGCCTCAGCCTGTTCGGGATGATTGCCGTCGTATCGGCCGTCCTGGCCTCGGCGACGATCTGGCTCGTCCTGACCGATCCGGTCACGGTGGCCAACTCGGTCAACCAGGGCGATGTCTCGCCGCTCGTCCGCGAGCTGGCCTCGGTGGTCTACGAGGCGCTCAAGGGACTGCTCAAATACCTCTGAATCCGCCCTACAGGTTCCTCACGAGGAATTTCGTGAGCACGTAGCCGTCCAGGTACTTGAACGGTGCCAGGCCGGTCGTGTAGTGGCCGCACGGCAGGACCGCCAGCTCGTAGGGTATCCGCAGCCGATCGAACTCGCGGATGAGTTCGATCGAGAGGTGGACGGGGAACGTCGTGTCGTACTTCGCGTAGACGAGCAACGTTCTCTTGTCGCCCACGCGGTCGACGTACGCGTGCGGGCTGATCGGCATCCACAGCTCGCGCAGCCGATCGAGAGTGATCCGCCCCTCGAGACCGGCGCGGACGTGTTCGGTCGACAGGCCTTCCCACACGACGTCCGCGAAGTACCGTGATACGTGGTTGAGCGCTTCCGCACGGATGAGCGGCTCGTGCGCCGACGTCAGCATCGCGAGGCACGACCCGAGGCTGGTGCCCAGAATGCCGATCCGCTCGTAGCCTTCCCGCGCGAGCCATGCGACGGTCCGCCTCGCGTCGACCACCGCCTGCCGGCAGACCTGCACGGTCCGCGCGACGTTCGCGCTGACGATGAAGTCGGCGCGGTGGAGGCTGGGCGGCATCCGGCGATCGTGGTACGGAAGGCTGAGTCGGACCGCGTTGATGCCGAACCGCGCCAGCAGCCTGCACAGGCCCACATGGCCACCCGCATCGGCGTTCCATTGCGGGAGCACGACGACGGCCCGCCGCCGATCCGCGCGACCGCCCTTCAGCCTCGGCGCCGGGAACAGCCGGCCGTAGACGATGTTGTTCTCGGCATGCGGCGTGGTGATGACGCTGGGAAACATGACCGTGCCCGGGCAGCCGTCGGCCTGGGTCGGATCCGGCTCCCAGTGGTATTCCTCTGTGGGCGGCGCCGCGAAGAAGGCCTGCGAGTCGGCCAGCGCGGCCGCGGCCCATTCGGCAAGGACCACGTCTTCCGGCGTGCCCGGCGCATGGCCGTTCGCGGACACCCAGTCGAGGCCCCATTCGAAGGGGCGGACAACGCGGTCTGGCGTGCGGGAATGAAGCCGGCGTTCCCAAGCGTAGAAGAAGCGGGCGAACATCAACTGGATATCTTACCGCACGGGCGGGTCCGAGACCCGCCCCTACTCCCGCTGCGCCATGACCGCCTCGCACGAGGCCGCGATCTTCAACAGCTCCGTGGTCTGGTGGCGGCGGCCCACGAGTTGGAGGCCGATCGGCAGGTTCAGGTGGGACCGCCCGCAGGGCAGCGAGATGGCCGGGTGCCCGGTGATGTCGAACAGCTGCGTCAGCCGGAGCATCAGCGCCCGCACGGGCTGCACCTGTCCGCCAATCGTGAGCGTGGTGCTGCCGATCGGAGCCGCAGCGAGCGGGACGGTCGGGAGCACGAGCGCGTCGCAGCCGTCGAGCGCGGCGTCGACCTCGTGACAGAGGACGACCGCACCGGTTCTGGCGCGGACGTAGTCCTCGGCCATCACGTAGCGGCCCAACTCGAGGCGCTGGCGGACCGGCGGGGTGTACGCGCGTGGCCGCCGTTCGAGCGCCGGCGCGTGATACGCCGATGCCTCTGGCAGCTGGATGTGCAGGTAGACCGTGGCGGTGTCGGCGGCGTGTGGGATCTGGCGGGGGCTCATCGCCACGCCGGCTCTCACGAGGCGCGCCGTCTCGAGCTCGAACTGCTCGCGCACCTCGTCGCTCACGATGTCCATGAAGTAGGGGTCGAGCCGGCCAAGGCGCAGTGTCCGTGACGGTCGCCGGCTGGCTGGCTGAAGCGGAACTGGATTCTGCGTGCCGGCCATGGCGTGGTAGAGGAGCCAGGCATCGCCGACGGATCGGGCGATCGGTCCGACGTGATCGAGCGAGCGACTGAGCGGGATGATCCCGTCGCAGGGCAGTTCGCCGAACGTCGGCTTGAGACCGACGCAGCCGCAGACCGCCGACGGGATCCGAATCGAACCGCCTGTGTCGGTACCGACGGAGGCGTATCCCATTCCGGCGACGACCGCTGCCGCCGACCCGCCACTCGATCCGCCGGCCGACCGGGTGGGATCGAACGGGTTGCGGACCGGGCCGTACGCCGAGTCCTCACTGGTCGTGCCGAACGCGAACTCGTGCAGGTTGCACTTGCCGAGGAACACCGCGCCGGCCGCCCTGAGCCTGGCCGCGACCAGCGCATCCGCCGTGGCCACGTGACGCTCGAGAAGCCTCGACCCCGCCGTCGTCGGCACGCCGGACAGATCGATCAGGTCCTTGAGGGACAGGGGCACGCCGTGAAGCGGGCCGCGCCAGACACCGGCCGCGAGTTCCTCGTCGGCGCGGGCGGCCTGTTCCCGAGCCTGGTCCGCGAGGACCGTGACGAAGGCGTTGAGTCGGCCGTTGTCCCGCGCCACGCGTTCCAGGCACGCGTCGGTCGCACCCACGCACGACACCTCGCGGGTGGCGATCTTCGAGGCCAACTCGCCGATCGTCAGATCGCAGATGCTCATACCTGTCTCGCCCGAAGGGCCGAGCCGATGTCAGCCGGCACGTGGTCGTTCCAATCCGCAGAGCGCAGCGCGATCGTCGACCGCGCGAGTCCCTCGAGCAGGGGCCGCAGTTCGGGCAAGCCGCGCCGCTCGGCGTCCTCGACGGCCGAGCGCAGCCAGGCATCCACCGCCGATCGAATCGATTCCTCTCGGGTCATACGATCTGCCTGCTGCTGACCTCCACTGGGCACGGCCTGGGTCGCCGAAGCCGTTCGGCGAAGGCGCAGGGCCCGCTGCCACGATGGAGGTCCGCCGTGGCGGTCGGTACCGAGGCCGCCATGCGTCGGTCGAAGCATGGCTTCAGCCACGCCATGTGTAACGTAAGATAATACCTTCATGCGCCATACGAAGATCATCGCGACGCTCGGTCCGGCATCAGACAGCGACGCGGCCCTCGACGAACTGGTGGCGGCTGGTGTCGATGTCGTGCGGTTGAACTTCTCGCACGGAACCCATGAATCCCACGCAGCGGTGTTCAATCGGGTGCGCGCAGCCGCCAGCCGCGCGGTTCTGCGGGGTTCACCACGCGAGGGGGTCGGCGCACGGCACCGGCCGGCCATCGGCATCCTCCAGGACCTCAGCGGGCCGAAGATCCGCACCGGCCTGCTCGCCGATCACCGTCCGATTGCCCTCCGGCCCGGGGACGGACTGGCTATCCGAACCGGAGACGGGGCAGGCGGAGTGGGGCGGGTCTTCACCACCTACGCGGGCCTCGCCAGGAACGTCCACCCGGGCGACCGCCTGCTGCTCGACGACGGCCGCATCGAATTGCACGTCGAGCGGAGCGACGGCACCGAGATCTCGACGACCGTTGTGTTCGGCGGGGAATTGGCGGAGCACAAGGGAATCAACGCGCCGGGCGTGGAGTTGCCGGCCTCGGCGATGACGCCGAAAGACGAGGACGATCTGCGGTTCGGCCTCTCGCTCGGCGTGGACATGGTGGCGCTCAGTTTCGTGCAATCGGCCGACGACATGCGTCGGGCGCGGTCGATCGTCACCGCGTGCGGCGCCGACGTCCCCCTCATCGCGAAGATCGAGCGGCCGCGGGCCGTCGAGAACCTCGACGCGGTTCTCGACGCGTCGGACGGGATCATGGTGGCCCGAGGCGACTTGGGGTTGGAGTTGCCGCTGGAGCAGGTGCCGCGCGTGCAGAAGCAGGTCACCGAACGCGCACGGGCGCTCGGCCTGCCGGTGATCGTCGCCACGCAGGTCCTCGACTCGATGCGGACCGAACCGCGGCCCACGCGCGCCGAGGTCAGCGACGCGGCGCACGCGGTGGACGACGGCGTCGATGCCATCATGCTGGCCGGGGAAACCGCGGTCGGCGTGTCGCCGGCGCGCGTGGTCCGGACGCTCGACGCGATCATCCTGGACGCCGAGTCGGCGCTGCCTGGCGGCGGGACCGGGCCGGGGCGACGTTCGGCGAACGGCGGGTGCTCCACGGTTCAGGCGATTTGCGAGGCGGCCGTGACGATGGCCGGCCTGGGGCACGCGCAGGCGATCCTCGCGGTGACGCGGACCGGGCGGACGGCGCGGATCCTGTCCACTCTGCGCGGCGGCACGCCAGTCTACGCACTGACCGGGCGTCCCGAAGTGGCGGCGCGGTTGTCCCTCTTCTGGGGCGTCGTGCCGATCGTCAGCGAGATCGGCGACGGGTTCGTGCCCTTCGTCCCGCTCGTGCGGCAGCTCCGAGAGTCGGGTGTACTGGCAGGAGTGACGGAGGCCG
Source organism: Vicinamibacterales bacterium (assembly GCA_036504215.1). Lineage (NCBI taxonomy): Bacteria > Pseudomonadati > Acidobacteriota > Vicinamibacteria > Vicinamibacterales > Vicinamibacterales bacterium. The sequence goes on from DASXVO010000076.1 coordinate 44,643, forward strand.
TCCTGGTCAGCGTCGATCCCGACCTGGCCCGGGAGGACACGAACTTCCTGAAGCTCATCAGGCTCCAGGATTAGCCGCGATAGTTCCTCGACCGATCCCGGTTCCCATCGCGGATGAGGGTATGCCATGAGCGCGAACAACGTCGAATCGCAGGAATCGCACTGGCCGCTCCGGGTTGTCGTCCTGATCTTCGTTGGACTCCTGACCTACGGCAGCTACTTCGCCTACGACAGCGTCGGGGCGCTCGCGCCGACGCTCATCCAGGCCTGGAACACGAGCCAGAGCGGCATCGGATGGCTCTATACCATCTACAGCATCGCCGCGATCCTGTCGGTGTTCGTCGGTGGCGTGCTCACCGACCGCATCGGCACCCGCTGGGCGAGCCTGGTCTTCTCCCTCCTCATCGTCATCGGCGCGGGGATGGTGGCGCTGTCCTCGTCGGTGCCGGTGGCGTGCCTCGGACGCTTCGTCTTCGGCGCGGGGTCCGAGTCGCTCGTCGTCGCGCAGAATGCGATTTTGGCGCGCTGGTTCACCGGGCGGATGCTGGCGATGTCGTTCGGCGTGACGCTGGCGCTCGCACGGCTCGGGACGCTATTCAGCTTCAACACGATGTCGCTGACGGCGAACCGGTACGGGTGGCGCGGCGCGCTGTGGGTGGCCGCCGGCCTGTGCGTGGCCAGCCTGGGCGCGAACATCGTCTATTACCTGCTGGACAAGACGAACGAGAGGCGGCTCGGTCTCGCGGAGACGGAAGCGGGCGACAAGATCGTGCTGGCGGACATCAAGAAGTTCGGCGCGTCCTACTGGTACGTCGTCGCGCTGTGCGTGACGTTCTACTCGGCGATTTTCCCGTTTACCGCGCTGTCCACGGACTTCTTCCACGAGAAGTGGCAGTTGCCCCTGAGCGTGGACTCGGGCACGCAGAGCTTCATCGCCGCGGCGTTCCAGGACTTCCTGCACATGTTCTCGACGGCGCCCGGCACCTCGTCCATCATCATCTTCGCCTCCATGTGCTTCGCCCCGTTCGCGGGCGGCGTCGTGGACAAGATCGGCAGGCGCACGAGCCTGATGATCGTCGGCGCCCTGCTGATGATTCCATGCTACCTGCTGCTGGCGTTCACCGCCATCGCGCCGGCGCTGCCGATGATCCTGCTCGGCGCAGCCTTCGTCCTCGTGCCCGCCGCCATGTGGCCGGCCGTGCCGCTCATCGTCGAGAAGAACAGGGTGGGCACCGCATTCGGGCTGATGACGATGGTTCAGAACATCGGCCTGGCGGCGTTTCCGCTGCTGAACGGCTGGTTGCGTGAATGGACCAAGGACTACCGGGCGAGCATGGTGATGTTCGCGCTGCTCGGATGCGCCGGCCTGGTGTTCGCATTCCTGCTGAAGCGCGCGGACACGGCCGCCGGCGGAGTGTTGGAGCAATCCCAGTCGTAAACCCCGTCTGGTATCGTAGGTGGTATGGATCACCAGCCGCTGGCGTATCTCGACAAGGAGTTCCTGCAGAGCGACGAGGGGCGTCCGATGCGCATCCTCGCGGAGTACCTCGAGCCGCTCCGCCGCTTCGAACAGGAACGCATCCAGGATACCGTCGTGTTCTTCGGGTCGGCCCGAATCGTGAGCCGGGAACGCGCGGATCGCGCGTTGCAGATGCTGTCGCGGCAGGATGCGACCCCGGCGGCTTCCCAATCGGAGAGCCCGATCTCACAAGCGCGCCACGCGCTCGACTTGTCCCGGTACTACGAGGACGCCCGAACGCTCGCGCACCTGCTGACCGCGTGGGCGCGCACGCTGGAGTCGCCGTTCCACCGGTTCGTCGTCTGCTCGGGCGGCGGGCCGGGGATCATGGAGGCGGCCAACCGGGGCGCGCACGAGGCGGGCGGCAAGACGATTGGCCTCAACGTCCGGCTGCCGTTCGAGCAGGGAGCCAATCCGTACATCTCGAAGGGACTGCACTTCGAGTTCCACTACTTCTTCATGCGGAAGTTCTGGTTCGCCAGCCTGGCGAAGGCGCTCGTGGTGTTTCCCGGCGGCTTCGGCACGATGGACGAGTTGTTCGAGGTCCTGACGCTGGCGCAAACGGAGAAGCTGTCGAAGAAGATTGGCGTTCTGCTCTACGGGCGGGAGTACTGGGAGCGCGTTGTGCACTTCGCGCCGATGATCGAGGCGGGGACGATCTCGCCGAACGACATGAACCTGTTTCGCTTCGCAGACACACCGCAGGAAGCGTTCGACCATTTGCGGGCGCATCTGGTGGAGAACTGCCTGGAGCCCGAGACGTCCGAGGCGCCCCGCGCTCCCGGCATCGCCCACACGCGCGCCTGACTACTCGTACGCCCGCAAGTCCCACACGCCGCGCCCGTGCTCGAGGTACGCCTTCATCGTCTCGAGCGCGCGGGGCCAGCCGGCGCCGATCAGCTCGTAGTAGCGCTCCCACCGCGGGCTGTCGTCGAGGCCGCGCTCGACGACGCGAAGCATGGTCGCCTGAGGAATCGAGCGATGGTCGGGCTGGGAAGCCACGGGCGTACACGTCACTTCCATCGCCATCGGGCCCACCGGATCGCCGTCGGGTGGCAGCCAGTAGGCGTCGGCCACGAAGAAGCCGCGGCCGGGCTGGAAATCGATGACCGTGCCGTGGAAGACGCCGCCCAGCCGGCCGAGGAGATCGTCCTCCTCATCGGAGTCACGCCACTGGAGCGCGTAGGCGCCGAGCGGCCGCGGGGATGCGACGACGGCCGCCACGTCCCACCAGGCCGCGAGCGCCGTGGGCTCGAAGAACGCCGCGAGGATCCTCGTGGGCGTCGATTCGATTCGCAGCGAGTAGTCGAAGCCGATCGTGTTTCGTGTGGGCATGGTCTCAGTAGATGAGGAAGTCCTCGCGAACGGCGCCAAACCTCTTCGTCGGGGCGTCCCACTCCGCCGCGATTTCTCGAAACGGGACATCCGCCTCGATCGCGAGGCGCAGGCGATCCGATCCCGCCAGAATGTCGATCGGCATCTTGTCGTGTTCGTACTCGTAGGGAGGCTGCCGCCAGGCGAAGCGACCGGGGGCCGCGCGATGGAAGGCGCCCATCACCGCGACGCCCGCGAGGACGGGCCTGAACGCGGCCCGGTTCGTCACGTGAATCTGGCACCCGCCGCACGCCTGCCGCGCGTGCTTCTGGAAGTTCGGCTCGAAGATGACCGGCCGGAAGTGCGCGCCGTCGATCGCCGACGCATTCAGGACCGCCGCGAACGACTCCGCCTCAATCCACGGCGCACCGAGCATCTCGAACGGCCTGGTCGTCCCCCGGCCCTCCGACAGCATCGTCCCCTCGAAGAGGACGGCGCCCGGGTAGACGATCGCCGTGTCGATCGTCGGCATGTTGGGCGACGGCAGCACCCACGGCAGGCCGGTGTCGTCCCAGTACATTCCGCGTTGCCAGCCTGTCATCGGCACGACCTCGAGCGCGGCGCCGATCCCGAAGTGGTCGTTGAACAGGCGCGCCAGCTCGCCGATCGTGAGGCCGTGGCGCATCGGGATTTGGAATTGCCCGACGAACGACTCGTAGCCGGCGGCGAGCATCGGCCCTTCGACCGCCACGCCGGCAATCGGGTTCGGCCGATCGCACACGATCACCGGCACGCCGTGGCGCGCGCCGGCCCTCAGGCAGTTGGCCATCGTGTAGACGAAGGTGTAGATGCGCGCGCCGATGTCCTGCAGATCGACGACCAGCACGTCGACGTCTTTCAGCATCTCCGCCGTGGGCTCGCGCGTCTCGCTGTAGAGCGAGTGGACCGGCACACGGCGCCGCGCATCGCGCACGTGCGGCGATTCGATCATGTTGTCCTGGAGGTCGGCGCGAAATCCGTGCTGCGGGCCGAACACGGCGGCCAGGGTGACACCAGGCGCGGACGCCACGCGATCGACGATGTGCCGGAACGCGCCGTCGATCGACGCCGGATTGGCCACGACGCCCACGCGCCGCCCGGTGAGTGCGCCGGATGCCAGGAGACGCTCGGAGCCGAGGAGAGTGGACATGTCGCCAATCTTACATCGGCGCCGCCACGTGGCACCGGCAAGAGCCCGCCGGCCTCCGCGAGCCAGGTCGAAGGGCGCCCCCGCTGCGACGGCGCTGCCGCAGGACTGCCCGTGTGTGGAATGGCTTGGCGCGCGCCAAGCGACTCGGTTCCGGCCTCCGCCCGCCCCGTCTCAGACGGCGCCTGGATCGGACCCCGGTGGTTCCACCGCCGGTCGGGGAGGCGTCCCTTTCGCCAGTTGCCGCTGGATGCGGCGGCGCAGACGGCTCACCGCGTCGGCGCGCCGCGGGCCGTTCAGATCCTCGCCCAGTTCCTCCAGGGCCACTCGAACGATGTCGCGGTGGTGCACTTCGAGACCGACGCTGCCGACGGCCTGCAGCCAGAGCTTGTGGATCAGATCGAGGTCATCGATCGTCAGGGTCGGCGCATGAGGGCCGAGCTGGTAACTCTGCACTTCGCCCGACAGCTTGTACGCCAGCAGCCGCGTGCGCAGCCTGTCGCTGTTCGGCACCCGCTCCCAGGCTTCACCGAGCAGCCGCGCCTGCTCGACGGCCGAGTACTTCGCCGAGTCACCCAGGACGATCTCGTTCAACGACAGCCGCACCGCGGTCTGCGCAATCGCGTCGAAGACGTTCGCCGATGGCACGACCAGCAATTTGACGGGCCGCCCCTGTCGCTCAGCCACCGCAACCACCTTCGTGAACAACAGTTGCTCGTAGTCGCTGAACACCTCGGTCTGGTGAAAACCGGCATCGGGGCCCTGCAGCAAACGGACGGTCATGGCCACGACATCGTGGCGCTCGGTGTCCACGTGGGACAGCGCCCAATTCAGGTGCGCCAGGGTGTTGTAGTCGCGCACGGGCACGAGGACGCTTCCGGGTCGCGCCGCGACCTCGCCCAAGCCGAGGTCGGCCGCAGGCAGCAACTGGAACTGGTCGAGCGCGTCGGTGCGCTGTGCCAAGGCGGCCTTCCGCCGCACGTTGTGCCGTTCTGAAAACACGAATACGACGTACAGCAAGACGGTGAAGGTGACGCCCCAGATGGTGGCGAGCTGTTTGGTGAACAGGTTGATGATCGCGAACGAGAACAGTGTGACGGTGAAGAGCCCGAGGCCGATGGGCAGCTCGAGGCCCCCGATCGTGATGTTGAGCGGCACCCGCCACTCGCGCGGTCCGGGCTCGCGGTAGCGAAGGACGAGCACCGCGAGGCTCTTCAGCGCGAAGCTCCACACGACGCCGAACGCATAGGCCTCACCAAGGAGGTACACGTCGCCGCCGCTCATGGCCAGCGTGAACAGCTGCAGCCCGACGATGGTGTTCAACACTCGTGATGTCGTGCCGTACTTCCGGTGCGGCTTCCGGAACCAGTCGGGCACGACGCCGTCCTCCGAGATCCGATTGACGACGGCGTTCGAGCCGACGAGCGCCGTGTTCACGCCACCAGCCAGGATCAGGAATCCGACCACGACGACCAACCCCTGGAACAGCAGCCTCAGACCGAGCGGTCCGACCAGGTGCATCGCGATGCCCGAGATCAGGTTGTCGCTGAAGTGCCCGCGCACATCGTCGGGGATGAAGGCTACCGCGAGGAAGCTCACCGAGCCGGTGAACACCACGCTGTAGATCAGGACGGCCAGACCCGCGCGCCGCAGGTTCAGGACCTTCGGATGTTCGATCTCGCGATAGACCTGCGCGAGGGTCTCCCACCCGCTCAGCGCCAGGAACGAGTGTCCGAGGCCGACCAGGATGGCGATGGCGGTGAACGTGGGCCAGATCGTTCCGTTCAGCCAGCCGAGCGACTCCTTGGAGAAGTGGAGGTTCGGGAGCGTCGGCGCCGGGGGCAGTTGCCCGCCGTGCAGCAGCAGCGTGAGGCCCGACCACCCGAGCAGCACGACGACCATGACCGTGGTGATCTGCACGATGCGCAGCGCATCGGAACTCGACTCGCGCAGTCCCTGCGTGTTCCGCCACCAGAAGTAGATGATCACGGCCGCCGCAATCACCGCCGACGTCGCGTTGCGTGGTAGCGCCAGTGGCATGCCCGCCCGGTGCGAGACGTCGTTCAGCAGGCCGACGATATACTGCCCGGCCGACACCGCGCTGATCGGGCCGGTCAGCACGTAGTCGAAGAGCAGCGCCGACACCGAGATCTTGGCCAGCGTCCCGCCCATCGCCTCCTTGACGACCCGGTAGACGCCGCCACGCACGAACATCACCGAACTCTCGGTGTAGATCGCACGCACCGCGTACGAGAAGAGCATCACGCCGAGGATGAACCACGGGGCAGCCTTCCCGACGGCGTGCTCGGCGATGCCGCCGGCGTAGAACGCCGACGACCCGAGGTCTCCGAGGACGATGGCGGCCGCGCGCCACAGGGAGATGAACGAGAGAAAGACCGTCGTGGCCACCACCACGCGAACCGGTCCGCGTGAGGGAGCCGACGGGATGGCCGAGGCCGGCGCCGATGCCCCGGCGCCGGGCGGTGTCGCAGGCGGCGTCGGCGACGTCTGCGCGGATTGAGACAAGTGTGGCTTCATGCGTGGCTTCCGTTGGGCCGGCGAGGTGAGCTGACGGGCTCGGACCGGAAGTGTCCTATGGCGCGACGACGGTCGCCAATACGCCCCGGGGATCGAGTGGACGAGTCGGGCATCGGCCGTCCTCCAATTCCACGATCCCGGTGGTTCCCCCGCATCCTGCGAATGGCGCAGAATTTTGACCGTCTTCCAACCTACGCCGTTGGGTGCGCGCGGTCAAGGCTGGCGACTGCGGCTCATCCCGCAGCGTCCGGCCACGGAGGGTGGGTTGGACGAAGAGGGAGGCGTGGTAGACTCCGGTACCCAGACTCACCAGTTCAGCGAGTCGCCGCACGGGCACGGCGGGTGCGACATGAACCAGGCGCGTTCAAGGACGCGCCCCATCACAGGTGGAGGTCAGCGATGTTCCATCTCATCGGCCAGGTGGTCTTCGGCCTCGTCGTTGGCGTGATCGCGAAGCTCCTGGTGCCCGGCCGCGATCCGGGCGGCTTCCTCGTCACCATCCTCATCGGCATCGCCGGTTCGCTACTCGGCACGTTCGTGGGACGCGCCATCAAGCGCGACCCGAACTACTCCGCGCACTGGGTGACGTCGATTCTGGGTGCGATCGTGCTGCTGGTGGTGTACCGCTTCGTGGTGAGATAGCGCGACAGCCTGGCTACTGGAGCCGGCTGAGGGTGACGTCGATGAGGCGCGACTGGCGTGGCGCGCGGTGCCACTGCACGAGGATGGTGCTCTGGTACGTGCCTTCCACGACCGAGCCCTTGCCCCGCCCCTCGTCGGAGACGAGCAGGTTGACCGAGCGTTTCATGCGAAGGAAGCGGTTGGCCGGAACGGCCACGGTGCGGGCGAGCAGCCGTTCGACGAGCGACTCGCTCAGACCGAGGCGATCGACCACCCGGTTGATGATCTGCACGAGGTCGTACTTCGCGTAGCCCAGCGTCTTGGCGGGCACTGCCCGCGGATCCGCAATCGCGTGGCGACCCTTCTCGATCGCGAACCGCAGCGGATCGCGGAGCACTTCGAGCAGGTCGTGTCGCATCAGCAGCGTCTCGTACTCATTGACCGTCAGACCGGCGTGGCGTTCTCCGGCGTGGAGCGACAGGCGGAGCCGGCCCTTCTCCACGCCGTGCTGCGCCACGAACTCAGCCAGTTGTTCCGAGACGCCAAGCCGGGGGTCCTTGAGGTTGATCGAGTCGACCGGGTGCGACGAAACCGGCACCTCGATTTGACACCGCGCCACCAACTCCTCGCGATGGAACCCGATGACTCGCGTGCGGCGGTGTCGCGGGCGTCCTTTGTTGACGCCGTCCAGGTCCACGAAGCACACGGGTTCGTCGGCCCTGTTCGCATAGGTGACACAGGTGCGCAGGCCGGCGGCGATGAACGCGAGGTGCGAGTCGGCGTTCTTCGGTTCGACCTCGCGCTGCTCCGGCGCCAGTTCGACCCGGCGATCCAGGTTGTCGTGCTCGTAGGCGGCGCCTTCGGGGAAGATCGCGCGGAAGGCGTCGATGTAGCCGGCAACGCCCGGCCTGGAGAGCAGGCGGAGCGCCACGCTCCGGTCGAGGAACCCTGCGGTGGTGTGCGATGACCAGTACAGGCAGAACGGAAACGCCGCCAGGGCGGAGCCATGCTCCTCGGACGCGAGCGCGCGAAGATCGACCATGTCGAACCGGGAACGCGGTACGACCTCGAGCGTCACATCGAGAGGGTCGAACGGCATGCACGCCTCGCGAGAGGGCTGTTGGTGATCAGCTCACTAGCCTATCACAGAACCTGCACGTTTCGCGTCGCCACCGTGACGCGACGGTACTTGCCAAAGGGGACGTTGAACGCGCCACGTCGGTTGAATCGACAGAGGCCGTTGTAGCCGGTGCGGTTGAGATAGTAGAAGAGCGCGACCGCCAGGCCGCCGCAGAACGGCTCGACGAGGCGGCCATACGCGGCTCGCAGTATGGCGGTTGCCAGCCTGAAGACGCCAGGCGCTGACCCGGGCGCGGAGCAACGGATGCCAGACAGACGACGCAGACGACGGCCGGATGCTCCGTTCTCCGTCCGACGTTCTTCGCTCAGGACGGCCCAAGCTGCCCGGTCTGCCACGGCTGTTCGAGCGGTCGCCCGTCGGGCCCGAGCTCGGGGAACTCCACGGACTGGGCGGGCGGCTTGACGTCGGCGGCTGGCGTCGGAGCTTCGGGCCGACCTGTGTCGGTTGGTGAAGCGGCGGTTTCGGGTGAAGCGGCGGTTTCGCCCTCGGTCGTGCCTTCCGGTGCGGCTTCGTCGGCTGTCGCCGCCGGGGTGCCGAGCACCAGCGATCGCGAGCACTGCGGGCAGATCTCCGCGTTGGCCGGGACGGCGGCGGCACAGTAGGGACACGCTTCCTCGGCCGGCGGTGGGGTGTCGGGTACGCCTTCCGGGAACTCCTCTGCCAGAATCTGTGCCCACTGCTCTTCCTCGGCCTGGGCCAACTCCTCCTTCACCTGCGGCAACCGCGTCGGCAACAGGCGCTTGATTTCGGTTTCGCGTCCGTAGACGAAGCCGGCACCACCGCAGCCGACGGCCAGGATCAGACCGATGAAGAGCACAATCGCGTTGCCGCCGGTGACGAGCGCGAGGACGACGGCCGCCACCACACCGCCGATCAGGAACCGGACCGCTTGGGAAATCGCCGGGCCGCCCGCCTTGGCGGAGAGATCGCTGGTCGCTTTCTCCCTCGCTGCAGCCTCGATCAATCGGGCGACATCCGGTACCCAGCGTTCGTAGCGTCCGCGAATGGCGGTGCGAACCTGCGCAATCGTGGACCCGCGGCAGATACCGGCGTTTGCGAGTTCCTTGTACTCCGCGAGCACCTGCAGCCGCCGGTTTGCCGGGACCCTTTCGAGATAGGCCTGCAGATCGGGGTCGGTGTGGCTGAACGGACGGGCGGTGACCTGCATGCTGTAGGCGCAGGTGATGAGCGATCGCTCCGACGCCGGGAGCTCGTCGAGCACGAGGAGCGCATCGGCTGTCGATCCCCGGGCGACCATTGCCCGCACCATGGGCAGGGCGTCGCGCGCCGACCACTTCTTGGCGGCGACAAACGCGCGCGCCACATGGTTCACTATCGTCTCGTCGCGGGCGTACTTCAGAACCTCGTGGTACCAGTGCGGCGTCGTTCCGTATTCCGGCGTCCGGAGGAGCTTGATCGCGTCGTCGAGGAGTTCGCGCTCATGGGTCGTGTCGCGGAGAATTCGGCAGGCGCGCGCGCCCACGAGGTGTGCGTGCAGGTTGCGCGGGTCCATCTCGATCGCCGACTCGCACAGGTCGAGCGACTCCCGTGCGGAACCCGACAAGAGCATCGCCTCCGCCTGGTCGCTCTTGGTCTTCGATTCGGCGCGGGAGGGTACATGGTAATTCCCGCCTGCACCGGCCGCGTCTCCTGGTTGCGAACCGGGTCGCAACTGGGAGGCCCCCGGACGCTGCGCCTTGCCCGAGGCCCGCTCTTCCTCCTCCTGCACACAGAAGGGGCACTGCCACCCTTCGTACATCTTTGCGTGCCGGAAGCAGTAGTCGCGGTTCTTCTTCTCCATGGTCCTTCACCGGTGGCCGGCGTGCGTCGACGATCGGTACGGCTTGCGACACGTATTCACCGCCCCTTCGCCTGGGACTCAATAGAGTTATCGGTTGTTGCCGGCAAATGATGAATCGGCGGTGCAGGAACGATAACTGGACTGGGTCGGTCTAGAACCAGCCACCCCGCTCACCGCGCGCGTGCAGCGCCAGCTCGAACCGCCGCAGGGCCTGACGGTAGTTGTCCGCCGCCCGCCGTTCGGCCGCGTCGGGATCGCCGCTCGCCAGGGCCTCGATGATGGCGTCGTGCTCCGCCACCGATTCCCGCAGATTATGGGCTTGAAGAAGCGCCTCGGTGTAGACGCGGGTGTACCGTGTGCGCCGTGCGCCGAGCCAGTCGAGCTCGACCACGAGCTGCGGGGCCCCGGCGACCGCCTCGTAGGCGCGGTGGAAGCGTCCGTCGAGATCCTCGGCCTGCCGGACATCCGCGGCGTCGCGCTGTCCGAACTGGCGCAGGCCGTCGTTGATGGCCCGCATCTGCTCGACCAGCCGCCGGCGCGCGCCCTCGTCGAGCTGCGCGGCCAGGCGGGCGGCCACGCCGTTGAGCGCGCCCACCATGAGGAAGAGCTGCTTCATGTCGGAGGCCGTCAACGGCGCGACAATCAGCCGCAGCTTCGTGCCGAACTGCGACGGACAGAGGAGCCCCTCGCGCTCCAGGCGCGACAGCGCGGCCCGCGCGGGGGTCCGGCTGCCGCCAAACCGCCGACACACGTCTCCCTCGGAGATGGGGGCTCCGGGCGGAATCCGGAGGCTGGTGATGGCCTCCCGTAAGTCGTGGTACAGGCGCGATTCGATGGTGGGCGCGGGCGTGTCGGGTTCGGTATCGACCACGGGCGGCCTGGCATCGACGTGGGGGCTGCGGGTGGAGGGAGGACGGGTGCTCTGCATTGCGACCGTAGTCTACACCGACCGTTCGTCTATGACGAAGGTCCGGCCCACGATCGCCACGACTCGGCGGCATGGTTCCAGCCCACCGTCTGCCAGGCGGCCTGTCGTCTGGTATACTCCGCGCGCCCCCGCCGGCCATCCGTCCTTCACTTGAAAGGGCTCCATGCGTTTCCATATCCGCACAATCGTCTGCTTGGTGGTTGCGGCGTTGCTCGTCGCGGCCGTGCCTGCATCCGCGCAGCTCAAAGGCGTGCAGACCATCCGCGCCGAAGACATGAAGTTCCACATGCAATTCCTCGGAGCGACCGAGTTCAAAGGGCGAAACACGCCGTCGGTGGAACTCGAGATCGCCGCGCGCTACATCGCGCTCACTGCCCAGCGGATCGGCCTCAAGCCGTTGTTGCCGAACGGATCGTATTTCCAGGATCTTCCGCTCGACATCACCCGCCTGTCTGAAGCGACATCCCAGATTCGCCTGACCAGCGCAGCCAGCACCGTGACCTATCACGCACCGGCGGCCTTCGCCGTGCGCGGGCGCTGGGTCGCTCCGGCAGCCGCGTCCGGCGGCCTCGTCTTCCTCGGCCTCGGGGCGAACGCGCCGACCCTCGGCTGGGACGACTTCGCTGGCGTGGATCTGAAGGGCAAGGTGGCGATCGTGCTCGACGCGACGCTGCCGGCCACGCATCCGTTGCGACAGGCCGAGAACCGCGCCATCCTCACGCGTCGCGCCACAGTTGCGCGCGAGAAGGGAGCGGTCGCCGTCTTGACGGTCGTCACGCGCGAACGCGAGTCCACGCTGACCAACCGCGACCTGTCGTTCGACAACGTCGAGCGCGGTCGGCCGATCAACACCGAGATCAGCCTCGGGTCTGCGGCACAGCCAGCGGTGTTCCAGGTGGATCTGCGTCACGACGCGGCGGCTGGTCTGCTCGGCATCACCCGCGCCGAACTCGACCTGATGTTCGACCGCCTCGGCCGCGGCGAACGCGTCGCGCCGAAGGAACTGCCGGGCCGCAGCGTCGATGTGGCGGTCAACTTCGAGTCGCGCAAGGGCGCAACGCGGAACGTGGTCGCCGTGGTGGAAGGCTCCGACCCGACGCTCAAGCGCGAGTACGTGCTGCTCGGCGCGCACCACGACGGCATCGGCTACCGCGAGGGCGACGTGTTTCCAGGCGCCGACGACAACATCTCGGCGGTCGCCGCCCTGTTCTCACTCGGCAAGGCGCTGCTCGTCGAGCGGCCGAAGCGGTCGGTGATTCTCGTCTGGTACACGGGTGAGGAGAAGGGTCTGTACGGCGCCCACTACTTCGCCGCCAACAGCCCGGTGCCGATCGAGAAGATCAGCGCGGTCCTCAACCTGGACATGCTGTCGCGCAACGATCCCAACAGCATCTACCTCATTGGCTCGAACACGATCAGCAAGGCCCTGGATCGCACGCTCAACGATGTGAACGCGAAGGTCACGAAGATGACGCTCGACTACAAGTACCAGGAGCCGTCGCACCCCGACCGGTTCTTCTTCCGGAGCGACCACTATCCCTATCTGCGCTACGGTGTGCCGGCGGTCTGGCTCTTCTGCGGGACGACGGGCGACTACCATCAGCCGACCGACGTCGAAGAGCGTACGGACTACGTGAAGATGGAGAAGGTCACGAAGCTGGTGTACCACGTGGCGATGGAAATCGGGAACCGGCCGACACTGCTCGAACTCGACGTGGATCCCCGCATCACGTCGCGAGGCAGGCAGAACCTCCAGATCGACTGGGAGCGGGCGGGGAAGTAGGTGGAGCGCCCACCCCTAGAACCTCGGGCCGAACCGCACGCCGACGCTGCCGGTCGCGCCGCGAAGACGACTGTCGTAGCCGTGGGCTGCGCCAACCATGCGATAGCCACCCGCCAGATCCAGCCAAATCCCGCGGTGCAGCCGAACCAGCAGGGTAGCCTGCGGTTCGGCGACGAAGAAGCCCTGGTGGAAGGCGTACTCCTGCCGGACGGTCGTGTAGGTGACGTTGGTCTGAGTCAACGGCCGCGGCGGCAGAAAGACCGGGACCTGAAACGTGACCGTTTTGGTCAACGTGGCTCGCCCGCCGCCGACGAGCGCCCGAGCGCCCACCCGAACCGCGCTGCCGACGGGAGCCGTCCAAGCGGCGACGAAACCGCCGTAGGCCAGTCCCGGATCGTTCCAGCCCCAACCCGAGCGATCCCAATCGCGGCCATCCCGGTCGTGGTGCCTCGTATCGGCTTCGAAGTAGCCGCCGCCTCCCAGAAGCAGCCCGTTGTTCATCAGCCAGCCGCCGAACGCACCAATCAGCACGCCGTCCCTGCCGTCGATTCGCGTGACCTCGACGTCGGGCGTGACGACGAACCCCTCGTTGATCGGCTCCAGGACCAGCGTCCCCTGGGACTTTGCCGCCTGCTTCGTCCCGGCCACCGGCTGCTGCGCCGTCGCCGCCGTCGCCAGCGCCGCCACCAGGCCGATCGAGAATCCAACGGTCCTTGCCCTCGCCAGTCTGCTCATGTCGTATCCCTCGCCTCGGAACGTCTCCGCACGATACGGAACGGAGCGCCGTCGCCTCCGTTCGCCGCTCGAACGCCGGTGGAGACAGGGCAGAAGCGCAGGGACGCTCAGGCCGTCTCTGCGCTCCTGTCGTAGTCGGTGTTGAAGGTCGGCCTACGCCCCGTGCGGGGAGAGGCTCACGTTCAGTGGCGCGGTCTCGCCACTGCGCACCGTGATCTCCGTGGTGAACGGGGTGAACCCGTCCTTGCGGATCTCAACCTTGTGCGGGCCTTCGGAGACCTGAATGACCAGCCGTTCCGCACCGTCCGGACCCTGCCAGCGGTTGCCGTCCACATAGACCTCGGCGGCAGCCGGCTGCACGCGGATCAAGAGGGTTCCGAAGCCGCGGGCCTCTGCCGCACCAGCCTCCCCGGGTTCCCTGATCTCCCGGGGTTGACGGGGCCTCAGCCCACGCCGCGGCGTCGGCGCACTCGGCGCGTCGGTGTCCGGCTGCTCCGAAGCCACCTTGGCCGGTGGTTGGGGTGGCGGTTCATTGGCGTCGCCCGCGGCCAGCGGCTCGAGTGTGTACCGTATCCTCGAGTCGTCTCCCGCCCGCAGACGGACGGTCTGCCGCACGGTGTGGTAGCCCTTCAGATAGAACACCAGTTCGTGTTCACCGGGCCGCACGCGCAGGCGCTTGAATACTCCGTCGAAATCGTCCACCGTGCCCGTGAAGTAGCCGTCCACGTAAACCTGGGCTTCGCTCGGCTTGACCTGCAAACGAAGCCGCGCGGTGTCCTCGTACCCGTCGTCGTAGTAGCCGACGCCCGGATAGCGATTCCAGTAGTACGGGCCGTAGAAGTACGGATCCCAATACGGGTTCCAGTAGGAGCCCCAGCCCCAGTAGCCCCCGATCACCACGCGGGCCCCGCCGCCACCGTGTCCGTGGCCGCCGCCGTGCCGTTGAGCTTCGGCCGTGGCTGGCAGGAACGCGAGCACCGCAAGGACGAGGGGCGCGAGAAGGGCAATTTGAATGTTCCGTCGCATCGGAAGTTCCTCCCGGCCTAGGTGGAGCAACTCTCGCGCCAGCGCGAAGGACGCAGAAATGGACCCAAAAAGGCCGGCAAAGCCCCACCTCCGCCCGCGAGTGCCATCTGGACAGCCCACCGGCGTCTGCTACAGGGGGCACAAGGGAAAGGATGAAGGATGAAGGATGAAGGAGCAAGGATGAAGGATGAAGGCGGAGGGAGGAAGGCGGACGGGTCATTCCGGCAGCAGGTGGATCGAACTGCGATGGATGGAGAACTCCCAGTGTCGATCCCGCTCGATGCCGAGCAGTTGGAAGACGAACCGCGGCACCTCGATCTCCAGGTCGTACCCTCCCTGGGCGGGTTCGCCTGGCTCGTCCAGCCGAATCAACAGCCTCCGGGTCGCGCCGAAGTCCTCGTCATCGACGACCACACCCGACAAAACGTTGTGGTGATGCTCGGTGGAAGGCGGGGGGCCATCTTTCCTGAGCAATCGCGGGTCTTCGGGCCGGATGAAGAAGGTCACCGGCGTGCCGGCGGCCGGAATCGACGATGCTTCGTCCGAGCGTTGGAGTTCGAGCGTTCGGCCACGCCACTGCACGTGGATGCGCTGCGGCGTGACATCGACGACGACGCCGCGGAGGATGTTGCGGAAGCCGAGGATCCGCGCGACCGGCTCGGACGCCGGCCGCCAGAGGAGGTCGCCGCGCGGTGCCGCCTGCAGCACGCGGCCCCGCTCGTACACGATGATCTGGTCCGCGAGTTGATACGCTTCGGACAACTCGTGCGTCACGATGACACACGGAACGTTCCATCCCTCGAGCAGCGTTCGCAGGTCGTCGCGCAGCGCACGTCGCAGGGGAAGGTCGAGCGCGGACAACGGTTCGTCCAGGAGGAGAAGCGCCGGTTCGGTGGCCAGGGCCCGCCCCAACGCCACGCGCTGCCGCTGGCCGCCCGACAGTTCGTGCGGCAGGCGCCGCTCGAGACCCTGGAGTTCGAGGCGTTCGACGACCTCACCCGTCCGCCGCACGCGCTCGGTGCGCGACCGCTCCCGGAGGCCAAAGGCCACGTTGTCCTCGACCGTGAGGTGCGGGAAGAGCGCATACCCCTGGAAGACGTAGCCAACGCGCCGCGCCCGGGGCGGGACGTGGAGGCCGGCCGCCGCGTCGAACAGCACACGGCCGTCGAGCACGATTCGACCGGCGTCGGGGTGGACGAGTCCGGCAAGACATTGCAACGTCAGTGTCTTGCCGGAACCCGATGGTCCGAACAGGACGTTGACGCCGTCGCCGCCGCTCCAGGCGACGTCGATCGAGAAGCTCCCGATGCGCGTCCGAATTGCGACGTCGAGCCGGACGGTCACGATGTGCGACTCCCGAGTCGTCCGGCGAGATAGATGACCAGGCAGGACACGGTCGTCAGCGCGGAGACGAGGATCAGCACCTCGGACGTCTCGCCCGTCTGGACCGCGGTGTAGATCGCAAGCGGCACCGTGGTGGTGCGGCCCGGGATGTTCCCGGCGAGCATCAGCGTCGCGCCGAACTCGCCGAGCGACCTGGCGAAGGCCAGCACCAGGCCGGCGAGGATGCCGTTGCGCGCGAGCGGCAGCGTCACCTCGATCGCCGTCTGCCATTCGGAGCGTCCCAGCGTCATGGCCGCTCGCTCGAGATCTCGGTCCACCGATTCGATGGCCGCGCGCGCGGTCCGCACGAGCAGCGGCAGCGCCATGATCGCCGACGCGATGACCGCGGCCTGCCAGGTGAACGCGACGGTCCAACCGGTGAGCGCGTACAACGGTCCGCCGAGGAGGCCGCGGCGGCCGAGTACCACGATCAGGTAGTAGCCGGTCACGGTGGGCGGCAGGATCAGTGGCAGCGTCACCGCCAGGTCAACCAGCCATCGTCCGCGAAACGGCTTGCGCGCGAGCAGGTAGGCGAGCGGCACGCCGACCAGCGCGTTGACGACGGTCGCGACGCCGGCAACCTTGAGCGACAGCCACAGGGCCGCCACCGATTCCGCGCTCATCGGACGATGCTCGCGGCTGGCTCGAAGCCGAAACGCGCCAGGACGGCCTGCCCCTCGCGCCCGGCCAGCATCTCGACGAAGGCGGTCGCTTCAGCCAGGTGTGGGGACCCGCCAACGACCGCCGCGGGATAGGTGATGGGCGCGTAGGTTGCCTGCGGCGGACGGAATGCCGCCTTGGCCACGCCGCCTCGGACCGCCACGTCGGTCGCGTAGACGAAGCCGGCGTCCACTTCTCCACGCGCCAGGTAGTCCAGGACCTGCCGGACGTTGCCACCGAACACCAGCCGGGATTGCAGGCGGTCCCACTCGCCGGTCGCGCGGAGGCACTGCTCGGCGTACGCGCCCGCCGGCACCGTCTTGGGACTGCCGATCGCAATCCGCCGAACCTGCGGCTTCTGGAGATCGGAGACCGACGCCAGCCGGATCGGCGAATCGGAGGGAACGGCGACCACGAGGACGTTGCGGGCAATCGTGCGCCGCGTGGCTGCGACGATCAGGCGCTTGGCGTGCAGGGCATCCATGTTCGTCTCGGACGCGGACACGAACAGATCGATCGGCGCACCCGCCTCGATTTGCTGCTGCAGTTCGCCCGACGCGCCGAAGTTGTACTGCACCCTGACGCCGGGCCGGCCGGCCTCGAACCGGCGCCCGACCTCCTCGATGGCCTCCTTCAGGCTCACGGCGGCCGAGACAGTCAGCGTGACGTCCGCCGCCCGGGGGTGGGCGAAGCCGCAGACGGCAAGGGCGCCCGCAAGGGCGACGCGACGGAGAGGGTGGTGATGAGCCGGCATGCGCTACCACAGTCTACCTTCATCGGGCGGGGAAGATCCCGCACGGGCTCGGCGGCGAGGCGGTCGTGCGGCGACGCGTCTCGACCCGGTCTGAGGTAACATCTCTGCTCGATCCGGTTGAAGAGCGCAGCGACGCGGCCACTGATGACCATCGAACTCGCTTACAACCTCTCGATCCTCGTTGCCATCACGGTGGTCTCGGGCTTCATCGACGACCGCTGGCGACGGACCACCCGCGCGGGGATGCTGGCCCAGGGGCTCCTTTTTGGGACCGCCGCCGTGGTCGGGATGCTGCGGCCGTTCGTGCTCACGAGTGGCATCTTCTTCGACGGCCGGTCGATGATGCTGAGCCTGAGCGCGTTGTTCTTCGGTCCGCTCGCGGCCGCCGTCGCCGTGCCCATGACCCTCGCCTGCCGGATGTACCAGGGCGGCAGCGGTACGCTCATGGGCGTCTCGGTGATTCTGACCTCGACAGCCGTCGGTCTCGCCGTTCGCTGGCGGCGGCGCGGCGACATCGCATCGCTGGGGTTGCTCCACCTGCTCCTGTTCGGCCTGATCGTCCACGTCGTGATGGTCGCGTTGATGGCCACGCTGCCGAGCGGCATCGTCCTCGTTGCGATCGTCCGGCTCGGGCCGATCGTGCTCGGCGTCTACCCGTTGGCCACCGTGCTGGCAGGGCGGGTCTTGGCCGATCAGGAGGCTCGCGCGAACCTGGTCGAAGGCCTGCGGCGAAGCGAGGAGCAGTGGCGCGCCCTCGCGGCCAACATTCCGGGCGTCGTCTACCGATGCGAGGCACAGCCTCCGTACCGCCTCCAGTACATCAGCGAAGGCGTTCAGAACCTGATCGGCCGACCGGCCTCGGCCTTCACCTCGGGCCGTTCGAACTGGGACGCGATTACGATCCCGGACGATCGGGACATCGTGAATCGCACCTTGGAAACGGCCGCCTCTGCCGGAACGCCGTTCGAACTCGAGTACCGGGTGCTGCATGCGGACGGGAGCCTCAGGTGGATCCATGAGAAGGGCCAGGCCGGCCGCGGTCCACAGGGGGAGGTGACCTGGCTGGACGGCGTGGTCATCGACGTGACGGGCCGCAAGCGAGCTGAGGAGGCGTGGCGCCAGAGCGAGACCCGCTGGCAGTTTGCGTTGGAGGAAGCTGGCGACGGTGTGTGGGACTGGGACCTCGCCACGAACCGGGTCTTCTACTCGCGCAGCTGGAAAGCGACCCTCGGCTTCGAGGAGCACGAGATCGGCAACGAATTCGCGGAGTGGGACCGGCGGGTCCACCCGGACGATCGCGGCCGGTGCATCGAGGACTTCCAGCGACACCTCCGGGGTGAGACGGCGATCTACCAGAACGAGCACCGGCTCCAATGTCGCGACGGGTCGTACAAGTGGATCCTCGATCGCGGCAAGGTGGTCGAGCGCCAGCCCGACGGCACACCGCTGCGGATGATCGGGACCCACACCGACGTCACCGACCGCCGGCAGGCGGACACCGACCGGCTGGAGATGGAACGGCGCCTCCTCCACGCGCAGAAACTCGAGAGCCTCGGCGTCCTGGCCGGCGGCATCGCCCACGACTTCAACAATCTGTTGACTGCGATCCTGGGGAACCTCGAACTGGGCCTCGACGAGCTGGCGCCGGCCTCACCGGCTCGCGACGCGTTCGCGCAGGCGGTGCAGGCCTCGCGGAGGGCGGCCGACCTGACGCGTCAGATGCTGGCGTACTCCGGTCGGGGCCAGTTCGTGTTCTCGCCCCTGGACCTGAGCGAACTGGTGCGCGAGAACGCCGGCCTGTTCCGAGCGTCGGTCGGCAGGCACGTGACGCTCGATCTCGATCTGGCCGACCGGTTGCCCTTCATCGAGGCCGATCCCGGCCAGGTGCAGCAGGTGGTCATGAACCTGATCACCAATGCCTACGAGGCGATCGGCACCAAGGCCGGTACGGTGACGCTGACCACCTCCGAGCGGACGTGCGACGCCGAATACCTCGCGGCCAGCCGCGTCAGCGAGAAGCCCCCGCCGGGACGCTTCGTCTGCCTGGAGGTCCGGGACACCGGCTGCGGGATGGACGAGGAGACCAGGCAGCGGCTCTTCGACCCGTTCTTCACGACCAAGTTCACCGGGCGGGGCCTGGGCCTCTCGGCGCTGCTCGGAATCATTCGAGGGCACGAGGGAGCGGTCCTCGTGGATAGCGAGGTGGGACGCGGCAGCGTCATACGGGCGCTGTTCCCCGTGGCGTCGCGGACCCTGCGGGTCGTGGGCGGCCAGGACAGCCGCGATCGGGCCGCGATGCCGCGTTCGACGGGTGGGTCGGCGCGGACGATCCTCGTCGTGGACGACGAGGCCGCCGTGCGCCAACTGGCGGAGCGGATGGTGATCAGTTTCGGTTTCCAGGCGGCCGTGGCCGAAGACGGTCACGCGGCGCTCAAGGAGTTGGCCGCACGTCCCGAGGCGTTTTCGTGCGTGCTGCTGGACCTGACCATGCCCGGCCTGGACGGTGTCGCCACGTTCGGGGAGATCAAGCGCATTCGGCCGAATCTGCCGGTGATCCTGTGCAGCGGCTTCTCCGAAGCCGACGCCACGCATCGATTCATCGGGGCCGGGCTGGCGGGGTTCCTCCAGAAGCCCTACGGCCTGAGCGACCTCCGCGCCAAGCTGGAGGCCCTCCTCGGACCGGGTCGGTGAGCCCTCAGGTGGGGAGCGACAGGCTGAATACCGTTCCGCCCGGAGCCGAAGTGGTGAACGACACCCGGCCGCCGAGCACCTTCTCGCCGAACAGCTTCATGGCGTAGGTGCCAAGGCCACGCCCGGACTCACCCTTCGTACTGAAGTGCCGTTCGAAGATCCGCGCGGCGACGGGCGCTGGAATCACCTGCCTGTTCCACACGTGGATGCCGATCGACTCGCTCGACTGGTCCGTCCAGACGCGGATCTCGTCGCCCGGTTCGGAGGCCTCGAGCGCATTCACCACCATGTTCGAGAGGATGCGGAGACTGAGCGACGAGTCGGTCGCGAACGTCGAGTCGGTGGCGGGCGGCGCAATTGTCACAACGCGGCCCCGGGCGGCCGGATGCGATGCGACGGCCATCTCGAGGTCTCGCATCACCGACGACAGCTTCAGCCGTTCGGGACGGATGGTCACCGTCCCGCTGCCCTCGCGCGCCAGCAGCTTCTGAATCTCGACTTCACGCGACAGCCGCTCGACGAGTTGACGGAACTTGCCGGTGCCTTCGAGCACCGTGCTCGCGTCGGCGTTTGCCAGCAGTTCCACCCGCGCCGCCAACGCCATCAGCAGGTTGCTCACGTCGTGAAAGAAGACCCGCTCGATCTCCTCCCAACGCTGCGCCGCGGTGATGTCCTGGAGCAACAACAGGACGAAGCGATATCCGTGCGACTGGAGCAGCGACGATCGCACCCGGAGGCACCAGTCGGTCGTGCCTTCCGGGCCGTGAATGGTCATGAAGCACTTGCGATCGACGACCTTCCCGGTCTCCAGCGTGGCAGCCATGGCGATTGCCGCGCCGCACGTCGCGCAGGCAGCCGTCGTCCCGCATCCGCCGGCCGCCTCGGGCGGGTGCACGCAGCGCAGAGCTTCGCCGGGCCGCAGACCGAGAACGCCCTCCGCGCCGTCGACGCCGAGCGACCGCAGGAACGTGTCGTTGACCGCCACGACCTCGCGGTTCTCGTTGACGACGATCAGGAGACCGCTGGCGGCCGACATCAAGGTCGTGATCACAGGGTCACGACCAATCAACGCCACCTGTGCCTGGATCACATCGAGCGAAGATCGTTCGGCGGAAGCGTTGGGTGCGCTGTCCATCGGCGTCTCCAGACCGTGTGCGATGCTCGAGACAGGATGTCGTGGGGGCTGGCGAGAGAGAGCGTAGCGCGGCGAGAGGTGGCCGTCAACGCCGGCACGGCCGCCTGTCACGGCCCGCGCCTTGGGGCGCCACGCTGCAGCGCGGCGGTCCGGAGGGTCGCGATACGGCCGACCTTGGCGAGGTCCATCCGCTGGCGCTCGCGCGTCACGACGGCCCGTGGCCGAGCGCGTTCCAGTTGAGCAGCGCGTTCCAGAGGAACCGGTAGTCCGAGCGGTTCAGGTCGCGGTGGATCGGGTTGAAGTTGAACGCGATGACGCGGCCGCGGCCGGCGGGCAGGTCGAGGATCGCCGGCCGTCCCTCGAGTTCGTCCTCGCCCTTGGCCGCTCCACTGACGAGCATCTTGACCTCGTCCTTCTTCGGTTGGTCCTTGGCGGATTTCGCCTTCGCGGGTTCCTGCCCCTCTTCGTCCCTGTCTTCCGTTCGCAGCTTCGTGCCCCACTGCAAGACGACGCCGCCGCGGCCCGACATGGCGATGTCGTAGACCGGCAGCCCCGTCCGAAACGCCGATGTGACTTCGCGAAGACCGTAGGCCAACGGGTGCTCCGTCCTGACGAACTTCACCGTCAGCTCCGAACCCGGCGTGAAGAAGGTGCCCGGTTTCCTGTAGACATTCCGAACGAGCCCGCCCTCGAACGGAAGCGTCGATCCGTTGCCCAGCGTGATCAGCAGTCCGCCAGCGTCGAGGTACTTCTCGATGTTGGCCATGCCGGACCAGCCGATGCCGCCGGTGATGTCGTCCGATGCGTCGGGCACGCCGAGGCTGGGGAACTCCTTGGTCCTGGTGTACGCCATCGGACCGAACTTCTTCTCGATACCCTGGATCTGGCCCTGGAGATCGAGATAGTTGTGAGCGAAGAGGATGACGTCGTACCGTTCGCGCAGGCCTCCGGCCCGGACGTCGTCGTCGCGAAGATAGGTGTAGGCGATCTTCTCGCGATCGAGGACATAGCGGACCCAGCCGACGGCCTCGGTGTCGGCCCACGTGTGCCACACGGCCAGGCGCGGCACCTTCGATTCATGGCGCGGCACGTCGGGCAGCGTGGCCACGCTCTCGAAATCGACGGACAGCTCGGTCGACACCCGCTTCAGCGCGTCCGCGAGCCCGCTCTGATCGGACAGCACCCACGACCCGGCCGGATAGGTTGTGTCACCGGACTTGAATGGCTTCTCGGCAATCTCGACGCGGAACGAGGACAGGCGATGGCGGAGCGCGAGCAACGCCTCCTGTCCCGTGTCCTTGAGCAGATAAATGGGGCCCGCTCCCTTCACCGTGCCGGGAACCTGGGCGCCCGGCTGCACGGGCGTCAGGGCCACGTCCATGACCTTGGCGTCGTCGATGCGCTTGGCCTCGAGGCCGTAGTGCACTGGCAGAGACCATGACACGTCGTCGTACGGCTCGTACGCGGCGTCAGTCGGGAAGGTCTGCGGCACCATCAAATCCACGGCGTAGTTCCGATAGGGCTGGTCGAGCCGGACGATGTAGGTGCCGGCAGCGAACTCCCCCTCCTCGACCTTGAAGGGCGCGGAGGCCCGCGACACCTCGATGCGGTGGGTGAGCAGCAATTCGACCAACTCCGCGACGCGGCGCCGGTCGCCCTGATCAGCCGGGATGGCGAACGCGTAGGGGCCGCCCTTGACCCCCTTCTGCCAGGAGTTGTAGCCCTTGCGGTAGAAATCGCGAAGCATCTCCTTCGAGTGCTTGGCCGTGTAGTCGAGGATCGCCAGGCAGCCGCTCTCCATGTAGTTCGTGTTGTCGCGGAGCGACCAGCGGAGCTTGCGCGGCGGCGGCATCGGCCGGTACCACTCTCTGCTCGTCACGGGCTTGCCAACGTAGCGCTCTTCGTTCGGCCGGAGCACACGCTCGACCGTCTCCGCCGTGCCGTTTCCGTACGTTTCGTAGCCGCGGCCCATGCTGTTGTGATTGACGGCGATCGAGTCGAGATAGTGATGTCCCCAGCCCTCGCCGAAGCCCCAGGTCCAGACGCCCGGCATGCCTGCGGAGGTCAGCGCGCTGATCTCCGCGAACGCCATCGCGAAGAACTCGTTGACGATGATCGGGTCGAGGTTGACATTCCACGGGCCCGTGCCGTTCCAGGTATGCAGGAGTGGGATGGACTCGTGAAGATCGTGAATGACGGTCGGATGGTAGTCGAAGAACATCCTGCTCACGGCCTTCGACAACTGGAGCGCCTCCTGGTGCGTGTCGCGGTTGTTGTCGTGGAACACGTACTTCCCCCAGTACGGCGGGGACACGGGCGGGAGGTTGTCGAAGTCCGTCTTGCCCTTGAGATAGCGGTAGAACCAGTCAACCTGTTTGTCACGGCCGTCGGGCTCGGACGCAGGGTTGATGAGGACCACGAGCTCGCTTCGGATCTTCCGGATCATCGGCTGGTCGGACACCGCCAGACGGTAGGCCAGCTCCATGACCATCTCCGGGCTGCCCAGTTCGGTCGAATGGAGGCCGGCGTTGAAGTAGTAGATGGGTCGTGCCGACGCGATCACCGTCTCGGCGGCGTCCGGGGATGTCTTGCGCGGATCGGCCAGGGCGGCGGTTGCCTCCTTGAGCTTCGCGAGATTGCGGATGCCGTCTTCGTCCGCGATGGCCACGAGGAGAATGTCCCTGCCCTCTTCGCTGCGGCCGATGACCTCGACGCGGACGCGCGGTGATGTCTCGGCGAGCTTGCGGAAGTAGCCGTAGATCTTGGCCGTGGACGACAGTTCGCCCGCGGCCCCGACGACGTGGCCGAGGTAGGTGGTTGGTGACGGGACGGTGCTCGAGGCCGGCACGTAGGCCACCCACGGATTCCCGAAGCGGGCTTCGGTGGTGAACTTCGCGATCGCCTCGACCGAGCCCGGCTCGGCGGTATCTGGAGCGTAGGTGTTCCTGGCCGGGTTCTGCTGTGCCCGAAGCCGGACGGCGCCGGCGAAGACGAGCGCCGCGCAGAGCAGCGGCAGAAGTGACAAGGCGGGACGAAGCGGTTTCTTCATGGCTTCACGCAAGTGAGTTGCGGTGAACGGGACGGCCCACTCGATCGAGGGTCGGCCTCGGGACACCGAGGGCCGGTGTCTCCGGGGCGACACGATAGCACAAGGCGGCTGCAGGCTCGTACAGTCTGTCGTGGCCGTTGTCCCCCTCGGGCATAATGCACGCGTACGGTTGCTCGAGGAGGACACGTCATGACGAAGCATGCAGGGTTCGTACTGCTCGTGCTCGGGGCGCTGGCGGCAATCGGGCTGCGGGGGCAAGAGCAGGTGCCGGTGCCGCCGATCGCCACGACGCTCGGCGCACTGCCTGGCGTGAACGACCTTCCGGCGAGCGGCGAGATGCCCGACGTCATGGTGATGAACAACGGGCAGAGGGTCGGCACCGCAGCGCAGTGGGCGACGCGTCGCGAGGAGATGAAACGTCTCCTCTCGTACTACGCGGTCGGCCTGATGCCGCCCGCCCCAGGAAACGTCGCAGCCAAGGTGCTGAAGACACAGGCGCTCGCCAGCGGCGCGGTCACCTATCAACTCGTGCACCTGTCGTTTGGTCCCGGGATGACGCTCGGGTTCGACGTGGCCGTATTCGTGCCAACCGGCCCGAAGGGCCCATTCCCGACGGTGATCTTCCCGTCGTTCGGCCTCACACCCGGTGGCACGCCGCTGCCGACGATGCTCCGTCTGCCCGAGCAGGGCAAAGGCCTCGACGCGCTGACGCTTCCGCTCGGTGATCCCTCCACGAGACTTGCCGCCGCCGCCGCAGCAGGGGCGCCGACCCAGGCTTCCCCGGTGATGCTCGGACAGGCAGGAGATCCGGAACAGGCAGCCAGGACCTACGCCGACCTGTTCCGGCGCGGCTACGCGCTGGTGACCTACCACTACCAGGACGCCGGCGAGGATACGATTCGGCGGAACGACGATGGCAGCTGGGCGTTCCGGAATACGCGCTTCTTTCCTGCATATCCGGCCCACGACTGGGGTCTGCTCGGGGCCTGGGCCTGGGGAATCTCGCGCGTGGCGGACTACCTCGAGGCGCAGCCGTTCGCCGACCGGGCGATGCTCGTCGCCGTCGGCCACTCGCGCGTCGGCAAGGCGGTCCTCGTCGCCGGAGCGTTCGACGAGCGCCTGGCGGTGGTGGCGCCCGCCGGCAGCGGAGCGGGCGGCACGGGCGCGTACCGCTTCAATGGTGCCGCCTATGGCGCGCGCGAAGGCCTCGACGACATGATGCGGAAGTACCCGAACTGGTTCTCGCCGAACCTCCATCAGTTTGCCGGTCACGTCTACCGCCTTCCGTTCGACCAGCACTGGCTGATGGCGCTCTCCGCGCCTCGCGGCTTCATCTCGCTCGAGGGGGCCGAGGATCAGAACTGCCTGCCGAGCGCCGTCGAACAGGCACGTGACGCCGCCATGCCCCCGTACGCCCTCCTGAAATCGTCGGGCCGGTTGGGCGTGCACTACGCATCCCATCGCCACGCGCTCACCCCGGAGGACTGGACGGCCCTTCTGGACTTCGCCGATCAGCAGCTTCGCGGCCTGAAGGTGAACCGCCGGTTCGACCAGTTTCCGCCAGCGCCCGCGCCGGGGTCGGACGTGGCCGGTTCCTCTGCGCCACCCGGACACCGCCTCACGCTGGACGTGCGCGAGGCGGGTGCGAAGGGTGACGGTGCGACCAAGGACACCAAGGCGATTCAGTACGCGCTCGACCGGGTGGCCGCCGCCGGCGGCGGCGAGGTGGTGGTGCCGGCCGGCGCGTACATCACCGGCAGCGTCGTGTTGCAGTCGAACACCACGCTGCGGCTCGAGAAGGGCGCCACGCTACGCGGCAGTCCGGACCTCGAGGACTACCCGCCGGCAACGGTGCGGTGGGAAGGTCGGTGGGTCGATGGCCGGCGCGCGCTCATCTCCGCGCAGAACGCCGCGCACATCGCCATCGTCGGGCCGGGCAACATCAAGGGTCACCCCGTGGTTGGCACGCGGCGCATGCCGAACCGCGCGGTGCTCATCGAAACGGTCAACTGCCGCGATGTGCGCCTCGAGGGTTTCTCCACCGAGCACACGGACATGTGGTCGATCCATCCGGTCTACTGCGACGATGTCGTCGCGCGCGGCCTGACGATTCGCAGTGCCGGCGGTGACGGCATCGACGTGGACTCTTGCAGGCACGTCGTCATCGAATCGTGCGACATCGACACCGGTGACGACGCGATTGCCATCAAGTCGGGGCGGGGGATGGAGGGCTTCCGGCTGGCCAGGCCGACCGAGGACGTGTTGATCTCGAACTGCCGGCTCGGCGACAGCCGGTTCGCGGCGATCGGCATTGGAAGCGAGACGTCGGGCGGGATTCGCAACGTGCGCATCGAGCACGTGAGGTTCACGCACGCGAAGACGTACGCCATCTACATCAAGAGCCGGCCCGGTCGCGGGGCGTTCATCGAGGACATCGTCGGACGCGATCTCGACGTGTCGAATGCCGAGGGCTTCCTGCGGTTCAACCTGACGAACAGCGGTCTGCAGGATCCCGAGCCGGTTCCGGGTGATGAGGGCATTCCACGAACGAGGAACTTCCGATTCGAGGATGTGCGAATCACGGGCGGGACGATCGTGGATGGGGCACCGGTGCCGGCGGAGAGGCCGCTCGATGGCCTGGCGCTGATCCGGATCAGCGGGACGGCGGGCAGGGGCATCACACTGGCCAATGTCACGAATGCGGATCTGCAGGACATCACCGTTACGGGCGTGAGCGGTCCCCTGCTCTCGACCAGCAACGTCGCCGGCAAGGGCCTCGACGGCGCGGTGCCGATCGAGCATCCTCGAAAATGAGGCCCGTCGGTTCCGTGAGGGTGTCGATCCGGCTACTTCTTCTCGACGATCTCCACCGGGATCGTGACCTTGAACCGCAGCAGGCTCCGAGCAGGTATCCGGGCCGGCTGCCCCCTGGTGCCGAGAACCAGCGCGGTCCCCCCGGCCCCGCCCGCTGCCGCGCCGATCGCCGCACCCTTGCCGCCGCCGGCGACCGCCCCGATCGCCGCCCCGATGCCCGCGGTGATGCCGATCGTCTTCGCGTCCTTGCCCTTCGTGGAGCGGGCCACGGTTGCGTCCACGGCGGTCGTGAGCGGGATGCGCTGGCCGTCGGACAGGGTGAGCGCGGTGACAGCCACCTCGAGTTCCGCCCGCCCCTTCACGCGCCCTCCCTTGGTGGACGCGACGACGAGCCCTTCGACCTCGGCACCCGATTTCGCGACAACCCAGTCGCCGTCCACCAGGGGCTCGGCGAGTGAGGCGACGAACTGGTCCCCGGCGGCCTGGCTGTCTGTCGACAGCGTGGAGGTGGTCCGGATGGCCAGCACCGTCCCCGCCGCCAGCGTGAACCTGCGCGGGGGCGGCGCGATGGGCTTGGCGGGTGCCGGACTGTCCGTCGCGGCAGCCGTCGCGGCCGGCGCAGCAGCCGGCGCAGCACCCGGCGCGGCCGCAGGCGCCGCCGTCGCAGCCGGCGTCGCCGCTCTCTCCTGACCGGACTTCGAGCACGCAGCAGTCGCAAGGACTCCAAACGCGAACGGAGTGGCACAGCACGTGAGCATCACGACTCGGCCGAGCGTGTGGCGCATGAGGACCTCCGGATTCGATGCCTGCTCACCGGCAGCTCGAGCGTTCGAGCAATTTCCGGCGAGTCGCTACCTGACAACTGTAGCGCCGGAACGATGGAGACCGCTATCGTGCTGATTCCGAGCGGCTGGCTCGGCGATGGTTGTGCCGCGGCGATCGGCCCCGGCGGCGCCTAGCGCGAGCCTGCGTTCGGCTTGAGATAGTCGGGATAGAGCTTCTCCGCGCAGGACGGACAGAGTCCGTGCGTGAAATCCGCTTCGGAGTGCTGCCGAATGTAGGATTCGATCTGCGTCCAGTAGCCGTGGTCGTCGCGGATCTTCTTGCAACTGGCGCAGATGGGCAGGAGGCCCGATAGCGTCCGTATCTTCGCCAGGGCCTCGGTCAGTTCCGCGATCAGCTTCTGCTGTTCCTCTTCGGCACGCTTCCGCTCGGTGATGTTCTTGGAGATGCAGATCACCGAGGCGACGGTGCCGCGTTCGTCCACCACGGGTTTGACGGACGTGATGAAGAAGAGGTCGCCCGTCGGCAGCGGAACCTTGACGTCGAAGACGATTGTCTCCCTGGTGGCAAACGCCTGCCTGACGACGGTCATCCGCTTGTCCGCTTCCTCCGGCGAGAACACATCGTAGATCTTCCTGCCGATGATCTCGGCTGGGATCTTCCCGAAGGGGTTCGAGAACGCGTTGTTCACGTAACGGTACGTGCCGTCCTCGAGAATGCTGAAGATGGGGTCGGTCGACTCGTCGAGCACAATTTGGAGGATACCAAGCTTGTTGCGGAGGGTCGTGAGCTCTCCCCTCAGGCGGGCGGCGGCTTGGTCGGTCATGTTCTCACGGTCTCCTCTGACTGGACGGCCTCACGGCTGCTGTGCGACGTCGTACATCGCGTGGATCGTGAATCGCGGCGCCGGCCAGTATAGCGGGTTTCTCGGACGCCGTGGTGAGGTCGTCCCGCCGCCGCGGGGTTTGATGTAGACTGACACCGGCCTGTCGTGATCCCCGCGACGCACCCGACTGCCCCGCCACGGAGTTGCCTCATGCACAGCCCGATTCGCCTGCTGGCCGCCGCGGCCACTCTCGCCACCCTCATTGCCGCCACGAGCACGGTGCTCGCGCAGCGCGGCGCCCTCACGCCGGAGCAGACCACGGCTCGCTGGGAGGCCGAGAAGCAGCTGCAGTCGGCCGCCGTCGTCGATCGCAAGGTGATGATTCGGATGCGCGACGGCATCCGGTTGGCGACCGACATCTACCGGCCGAAGGATGCCTCGGGGAAGGTCCCGACGATCTGGGTCAGGACGCCTTACAACTTCAACTACTGGGACGTCCGCAACGGCGTGCCGGCGGACATGACGGCGGCCCTGACCGCGGTGAAGCGCGGCTACGCCTACGTCATTCAGAACGAGCGCGGCCACTTCTTCTCGGAGGGGAACTACGACATCCTCGACTCGGTCCGTACCGACGGCGACGACACGCTCAACTGGATCTCGGCGCAGGCCTGGTCGAACGGCAAGGTGGGCACGACCGGGTGCTCGTCCACCGCCGAGTACCAGATGGGGGTCGCCGCGCTCGGCAACCCGGCGTACGCGGCGATGAACGTCCAGGGGTTTGGAGCCGGCGTCGGGCGGGTCGGGCCGTACTACGAGCAGGGCAACTGGTACCGCGGCGGCGCGGTGCAGACGATGTTCATCGCATGGCTCTACGGCCAGCAGAACCAGGTGCGCCCGATGTTTCCGGCCGGCGCGTCCCAGGAGGATCTCCTCCGCGCCTCGAAGTGGTTCGACCTCGCACCGCAGATGACGCCGGTGGACTGGTCCAAGGCTCTGTGGTACCTGCCGGTCCGGGACATCTACAAGGCGGTGGACGGCCCGCACGGGATCTTCGCCGACACCATGCCGGTGCCGACCGGCGGCCGGATGATCGAGCGCACGCCGAACGACCCGGCCTGGTACAAGGGCGGCCTGTACCACGACGACATGCCGCTCGACGTGCCTGGCCTCTGGTTCATGTCGTGGTACGACGTGTCGGTCGGTCCGAACCTCGCGCTCTACAACCACGTCCGCAAGACGGCGAAGGGCGCCGCTGCCGGCGAGCAGTGGGCGGTGATTGCGCCCGTCACGCACTGCGGCTACACCCGCACCCCCGAGAATCTCATCGTCGGCGAGCGGCCCATGGGCGACGCCCGTCTCGACTACAACGAGATCGTCTACGGGTTCTTCGACCGTTTCCTGAAGGGCGCGGCGAACGACGCCATCGACAAGCTGGCGAAGGTCACCTACTTCACGATGGGCCTCAATAAGTGGCAGACATCGGAGACCTGGCCGCCCAGGGGCGCGCAGCCGCAGACGTTCTTCCTGTCGAGCGGCGGCAAGGCGAACACGATGAGCGGCGATGGCACGCTCGTGGCGGCGCCGCCCGCGGCGGACATGCCGGATGCGTTCACCTACGATCCCGGGAACCCGGTGACCTCGTACGGCGGCAACGTCTGCTGCACCGGCACGGCGATCGAGGCCGGCGCCTTCGATCAGCGCAAGATGGAGACGCGGCCCGACATCCTCGTCTACACGTCGGAGCCGTTCAAGGAGGCGATCGAGGTGAGCGGGCCGATCGTACCGACGCTGTACGTGTC
This sequence comes from Vicinamibacterales bacterium, assembly GCA_036504215.1. Lineage (NCBI taxonomy): Bacteria > Pseudomonadati > Acidobacteriota > Vicinamibacteria > Vicinamibacterales > Vicinamibacterales bacterium. Next base: position 75,128 of record DASXVO010000076.1, read on the forward strand.
GTCGGACGTGAAGGATACGGACTTCACGGTGAAGGTGATTGACGTCTACCCGGACGGCCGCGCGTACAACCTGGACGAGTCGATCCAGCGCATGCGCTACCGTGACGGTTACGACAAGCCGCTCGTGTGGATGGAGCCCGGCAAAGTGTACAAGGTCACGCTCCAGCCGCTGACGACGAGCAACTATTTCGAGGCGGGGCATCGACTCCGGATCGAGGTGTCGAGCAGCAACTTCCCGCGATTCGACCGCAACCTGAACACCGGCGGCAACAACTACGACGAGGCCAAGGGGGTGGTCGCCCACAGCGCGGTGCACCACTCGAAGCAGTTCCCGTCACAAGTCACCGTCACGATCGTGAAACGCTGACGGAGCGCTGGCCGGCCTCCGCCGGCCAGCTCAGCCCGCCTCGTGCGAGGCGACCATCATTCGGTGACCTTGCCGTGACAGGCCGCCCCGCCTGCGCCTGTCTGGCGGCTTGCCAGTCGCCTGCTACCGGGCGCGGCGCTGCCGCAACCTGGCCACCAGTCCGACAACGCCGGCACCGAGCAGAAGCAGGCTGGCAGGCTCTGGAACCACGGCCAGATTGCTGCCGCTGGCTGGCGCGTTCGCGAGGTCCTCCCAGGAGTCGATGTTGTCGCCAGTGGTCACGAACAGCGAGCCGTCCGGAAGCACCGTGGCCCACGGGTCGGTTGCCGTCGTCGGCACCTCGATCGACAAGCGGTAGTTCCACGTACCGGCCTTGAAGCCTCCCGCCACCGACCACAGGTCGCCGTCGCCCGGGCTATCCGGGTAGTGCGAGTTCAAGCCGATGGCCCAGTATGGATGCGTCACGGTCCCTTGGCGCTGCCTGAGGTAGTCCCACGAGTAGTTCTGGGTGACGTCGGTCTCACGGTACTCCCATGTCGGCTGGTCCAGAATCGATACGCCAGGCGCCCACACCTGCCACCAGAGGCGCGGGAAGTACTTCTGACCGTCCGCCGCCGTGATCATGTCCGTCGCCTCGAGTGACTTGAGGTCCACGCCCGCGCCAACATAGACCTTGTCAGCGGCTGTGAACGTCGTGTTCGGGACTCCGGAACCCAGCCGGGCGTAGGCCTGGAAGAACGGCAGAGGATTTCCATATGGCGTTGGACTGCCCGACCGGTCGTCGTACAAGACAACGGGCACTTTCCCGACATCGCCTGGTCCGCCGTAGAACAGGGGATTGTTCGAGCACGTGATGAGGTCGGCCGTGGCTCGACTGGCGCCGCAGACGATCACCAGGAAGACCAGACAGAACGATGCGAGATGCTTCATATGAGCGCCCCTTCGGTTCCGGGTTGATGTGACGAGCTCGATTCTCGCGGCCCTGCCTGGCCGGTCCGACCCGTCGCTGGCGCCGCGCGCCGCCGGCACTACTCGAACACCGGAATCGTCACCCCTCCGAAAGGCCTGCCTCCAGCCGAGGGCTTGGATCCCGTTTTCCAGAGCGAGATTCGACGGTAGTGATATATGCGCCAGAAGGCGCGGCATCAAGACCGCAGGGGTATCCAGGGTGTGACTAACATCGCTAACACACCAGCTACCAGGTTGTTGCGAGATTCGGCGCGGCGGACGAAAGAAGTCGCGGCCGCCGGCTCAGCGCAGTCGGGCCGGCTCGCGTGCCACGGCACCAGGATTTGAGGCTGGGAAGGGGTTCGAGGCTCGGGTTTCGTGGTTCACTTGGCGGTGCGGAGGTTCGGAAGGCCGATGGTCTCGAGGAGGTGGATGAATCGAGGCTGGGCGCGGAGTTCGTCGAGCGCCGGGTCGACACCCATGTAGGCAACGTCGGCATCGTACCGCTTGACGGCCTTTTCCAGCGCATCGATCGCCCGGTCGTGCTCCCGCAGTCCCGACAGGATGTATGCCACGTGGGCGTAGGAGACCGCCGATTGGTCCGGCGAATCCGTCAGTTCTCTCAGCAGCGCGTTGGCCTCGGCGTGGTTGCCCGAACGCGCGTAGTCGTGCCCGAGATGGCCGATCAGGTAAGAGAACCGCTCGGACATCGAGATGGCCCGCTGGAACTCCGGGATCGACTCGGTCCATCTCCCTCGGGAGGAGTAGCAGCAGCCGAGCAACGCGTGTGCGGGAGAGAAGCTCGGGTCCGCGGTCAGCGCCTGCCGGGCCAGTTCGATGGATTCGTCGCACCTGCCGCCAATGTACAGGATCACGCCGAGGTCGTTGCTGATGCCGACCGACAGCGGGTCGAGTTCGATGGCCGTTCGCGCATGCTGGATCGCCTCGTCGAAACGACCCCTGGAAATCAGCGCCGTGGCGTATCGCTGGCGGGTCTTGTAGTAGCTCGGGTTCAGCCTCAGGGCACGCTGGAACGTCCGGTCGGCGGCGTCCCAGTTCCTGTCGAAGTAGAGTTCAACGGTCGCTTGCGCCACGAGCGCCTCGGCCGACTTGCCGTCGAGTTCGAGGGCCCTGGCCGAAGCGAACTTCGCCCGCCGGATGAAGTCCTCGGGTGCGCTCCCCGACGTCTGGTGGTAGGCCAACATGGCGTTCGTGTCCGCGAGCGCGGCCCATGCGTCGGCGTACTTGGGATCGACCTTCACCGACTCCTCGAATAGCTCCGCGCTTCTGGGCATCGCATCAGGGCGCACCTGACGCCTCATGTAGCGGCCGGTCCAATACAGCCTGATTGCCTCGGGGTTCAGCGGCGCTCGGGATGTCGCGACGGTCGGGGGGCTGACTCTCGACTGAAGCGCCCGGCTGATGTTGAGGGCGATCTCGTCCTGCACCAGGAAGCTGTCTCGAGCCACGCGGTCGTACCGCTCTGACCACAGTTGATAGCCGTTGGCCGAACCCACCAGTTTGGCCGAGATCCGGACGACGCCGCCGGCCCTGGTCACGCTGCCTTCCACGAGCGCATCCACGCGGTACTTTCGGGCCTCGGCCAGCGGATCACGCGCAGCCTTCAGCAGGCGGGACGACGTCCGCGCCATCACGCGAACGCCCTCCAGGTTCGCCAGCCTGATCGTCAACTCGTCCACCAGGCCTTCGGAGAACACGGCGTCGTCGGGCGCCTGGCTCATGCTGTCGAAGGGAAGGACGGCAATGACGAATTCCGCTTGACGTGTTCCGCCCGAGAACCTGACCAGCACGGCCACGAGCGCCGTACAGGCCAGCACGATCGCCGCCGTCACCAGCACACGCCGCCGCGTGATGACCGTGGAAGTGGACACATACGGCGGGCTGGCCCCGCTCCCGGCCGGCACCCTGTGATGGAACACCGGGGCGTAGCCGCCCTTGGGAAGGTCGATCAGGATGGGATCGGCCCGCCCCTGGGTGTCGTAGTAGTCGCGCAGTTTCACACGAAGCGACCGGGCAGCCACGCGCACGACGGAATCGACCCGCGGGTCGAAGGAAGAAGGCCGCTCGAAGACCTCGAGCGCGATCGTGTATTCCTTGAGGAGTCCGGCGCGGCCTTCGACCGATTCCCGCACGAGGAACCGAAGAAACTCGCTGAGGCGTTGCGCTTTCTCGAACGTGTCCGACGCCAGCACCCGCTCGAGTTGTTCCGTGATCGCGGTGTTGGGAGCCACGGCATCCGCCGGGACGGAGTCCTCGGCGGCCGCGCTTCCTGGAGCGTCACTGTCTCCCATTGTCCCGCTTATTATGTCCTCCACGTCGTCGGTGTCAACGGACCGTCTCGCGCCGCTCGACAGGTTCTCGTGCCGACCACGAGCTCCAGACCGCTTGGCGGCCACGCTGGGTTGTACGCGCCTTACTGTATGAGCTTCGTCACCCGCGTGGACCAGTTGCCCAGGCTCGCCCGCGTACCTCCGCAGGTGCCGAACGGGGCAGCCTTGTAGTCCGTGTACGTGCAGGTCTGCGCGATGTACTCGCTTGCAATCCAGAAGTTGTCGCCGTCCGCGACTGCCGCGCCGTAATCGCCCCAGCGCGGGCGGATGCGCGTTCGGCTGTTCTGCGAGAGCGGCGCGTAGCCCGAGAAGCCGTCTTGCGGGCCTGCCCCCTCCGCGGCGACGTGCAGGTCGCCGGCGCCGATTTTGGCGTCGAGGCTCACGTAGCCGGCGCTCGGGTAGTGGTCCGAGCCGACGAGCGTGAACGCCATCACGCCGCGGCCGCTGGAATTGACCGCCACCGCCGGATAGATCGCGTTGTTGTTCTCGAAACCCACGTAGCCCTGCGCGAACACATGCAGAGAATTGGGATTGAGGACGAAGTACGCGATCCCGGCCTGCTGGTCGGTGCCGTTGATCAGAAGCCCGGTGTCGAGCGCCCCCCACAGCTTGCCGTTGGCCAGGAAGACTTGCTGCATCCGCGAATCGTTGCTCGGGATCCGCGACTCGACGTTGGTCTGGGTCGCGGTGGGGGCGACGCCGACCAGGGGAGCGCACGCCGGATCGCCAATGCACTGCGCCAGCGGGATCGACCCGGCCTTCTGCGTCGAACTGCCCGGCACGGCGTACGGTGTCACCGCCGCGACGCGCGCGCTCAGGACCGGCGCCGGCGTGGCCGTGTCGAGCGACGACGTGTTCGTGATCGACCAGACGCGCAGGCGCGAGTCGACGCCGGTGTCCTGGAAGACCGCTTCGGAGCTGAGGAAGAACTCGGTGTCGGACTGGAAATCGGCCGCCGTCGGCGACTGGGCCGGCCAGACCGTGAATCCCGGCGTGCCATCGAGCTGAACGCCGAGTGCCGGGTTCGTGGTGTCGAAGAGCACCGCGTTGACTGCCGGCGCGTTGGCGGCGAGCTGATGCTTCGAGAGCGCGTAGATTTGGGCGCCGTGGAAGAACGGACCGGCGAGATCGAATTCGTTCGTGGTGATGTAGAACCCGTTGGCATCCGCGCCGATGTGCGGGTAGTCACCGAGACATGGCCCATGGACGGTGCTCGTGGGCCCGCCGACGATGCAGTGATGGTCCGGCGTTCCCTGCGTCCCGTCGTTCTGCACCTGGAGCCTGTAGACCACCCACGACCCGGTCGGGTCGGAGGTTGTGCTCACCGCGATGTCCAGGTGGTTCGCTCCCGACAGCGCCTGCGTGGTCGGCCTCGCGCGGTCGAGCGTGAGGACGACGTGGAACCAGCGCTGGGTGTCCGTGTCGAAATAGCAGCTCGGGTCGGTCACCGAGGGGCCGAATTGCAGCGGCGACACCTGACGGTTTATCGCGGGCGCGTACCCGTAGAACGAGTTCAGATCGACCACGCCGGTCAGCGCGCCACCGTTCGCGTCGTGCACGCGGAGGACGTCATTCGCCGACTCCAGCACGAACCCGTTGCCCGCGCAGAGCCCCTGGTCCGGCGGCTCGACCGAGAACTGGTTGCCGTGGTTCGCGAATCGCTGGTTGTTGAAGTTCAGCCCCTCGAAGCTCGCGACGAGTTTCGGGTTGGACTTGGCCCGCGTTCGGCCCGTCGCGCGCGGTCCGGTTCCCCCGGCGGCCGCGATCGTGCGATTGATCCCGGCGAAGCCATCGCCGGCGCCGCCGTCCACGTCGCCTCCGAGCGTGCTGAGGTCCACCTCAGGATCTTGCGTGGCGTCGCCGCCGGTCCCGACCGTCGGAATCGGCGCAGCGCTCGACGCGCTGATCGGAATCACTGTGAAGGTCGGTGCTGCCGCCAGCACCGGTTTGGTACCGATATCGAGCTGAAAGGCGGCCACTGCGAGCGCCGCAGCAACGAGACAGGAGATCGTCACCTTCTTCATCGGATATCTCCCCAAAACGGTCCGCTGGACGCGGAGTTGAACTGTACGGGTGGAAGAATCCACTCTATGAAGGGCGGAGAGGCGCCGTCAAGTAGTTCCGTGCAGCTCAGGTGGGGAGGTCGTCCAGGGGCGCCGGGTGATCGGTGCAACGCACGAGGTTCGCGGCAGACCCGTGCGGTCGCGGCGTGCCGTGCTTCGATGAGCCCCTTGCCCGCACCGCCCGTCGGGCTGATCTCCCTCTCGAGGTTGGCCTCCTCCACGCGCGCGACCTGCTCCGTGCGTGCGCCGGCGATGGCCGAGAACGGCTTCCCGGGCTTCCAGGTTCCAGGCGAATCGGGCAGGGAGCGGGACTGCGACCGCGCAGGTGCGGAGGCGGCGCCCATTGCGAGGCCGAGCAGGGCCACTCCGAGTGACCGTCTGACAGGGGCTGTATGCACGGCGAAGTGTCCTGCGGCGATAGTCTCGGCACCGACGTCTTTCCGAAGTTGAAGATCCTGGCGACGGGTTCATCGACGCTCACCGCCAGCAAGAAGTTCCGCGACAGGTTGACGGGGCGGAAGCGGTCGGTCCACTTGCTGCCTGTCCTGTGGGAGGAACTCCCGGCGTTCGGCGTGACGCTGAACGATCGGCTCTTCCGCGGCGGCCTGCCGCCGGCTGTGTCTGCCCACACGTGATCCCGAGCGAGCGCCCGCAACGACTTGTTTCGCACACATTCGCACACGCTTCAGCGCGGCGTTCCTGTCCATCTCGGCCCGCGGCTCGGCTCCAAGCCCACACCCAGGTCGCTGAGATCCTCGGGATCACGCCGGCGTCACCGTGCGTCGACGCGCGGGCGGGTCGGGCTATAATCCGCGTGTCGCTTGGGTTTGCTCTGTGTTTCCCGAGCATGGCGTTTGTCGGGTGCTTGCCGACGGGAATTGCGCCCTTCTCGGGGATGCACGCTCTCACTGGCTGAACGACTGGCCAGCCAGCGCGTGCGGCAAGAGAGCCCATTATTGACGCGCTGTCCGCGGCATCGAAACCATGTTTACCCGCATTGAAGCCCGGCGATTCCGAAGCCTCCAGGGCGTAGATCAGAGCTTGGGGCCATTCCGCGCGCTTGTTGGGCCGAACGGGAGCGGAAAGACGACGTTCCTCGACGTCATTGCGTTTCTGAGCGACTTGGTCCGCAACCGCGGCGACGTCAGGAAGACCGTTCTTGACCGGAGTTTCACCTTCCAGAAGCTCGTGTGGATGGGTCTGGGAAACAGCTTCCAGTTGGCGGTCGAGGCCGAGGTGCCAGAGGCGGTTCGACAATCGATGGCGGAGGCCAAGAGGCGGTTCTCGCGAGTGCGGTACGAGATTGAGGTCGCCCTCGATCAGTCAAATGAGGTCGGGCTCGAACACGAGACACTGTGGCTGATAGAACCGCCAGATGGCAGTCGGTTGACCCAACCGAGGCTGGAGTTTCCGAAGCCGCCAGGACTTCGCCCGAGTCTGTCGGTCACCTCCGGCCCTTCAAGGCGGGCTGCAATCACGAAGAAGCCTGGTGGCAACGACAACTACTACCCAGAGGGGCGCAAGTCGTACATGCCCTCGTTCAAGCTCGGCCGGACCAAGTCGGCGCTTGCCCACGTACCGGCCGACGTCGATAGTTTTCCGGTCAGCTCGTGGTTTCGCGATCTGCTGGACACGGGTGTCCAGACATTCGCGCTCAACGGACAGGCCATTCGACAACCCAGTGCGCCCGGTGCGGGCCGTCGATTCGTTCCAGATGGCTCGAATCTCCCGTGGGTTGTGGACGGCCTACGGAGCCACAGGCTGCGTTTTCAACAGTGGCTAGGTCACGTGAAGACCGCACTGCCAGATGTCCTCGACATCGACACCGTCGAGCGCCCCGAAGATCGGCACCGTTATCTCGTTCTCTCATACGCCAATGGGGCGAAAGTGCCTTCGTGGTTGGTGTCTGATGGGACACTTCGTCTGCTTGCTCTCACAATTCCGGCATACCTTCCTGACCTCACTGGCACTTTCTTGATTGAAGAACCGGAAAACGGCATCCATCCGCGAGCCATTGAAACCGTTATCCAGTCTCTGTCCTCCATCTACACCGGGCAGGTGTTGTTGGCGACTCACAGCGCCGTCGCCCTGAACATGGTGGAACCGCGAAACCTGCTGTGCTTTGCCAAGGACGCATCCGGTGCAACAGACATCGTTTCTGGCGACGAGCATCCCGCCCTGCGGGACTGGAAGCAAGGACAGCCGGATCTCGGTGTGCTGTTTGCCGCTGGAATCCTGAGCTGACGGCAACTCGCTATGCGTGACCTTGTTGTGCTCGTGCCGGACAAGAACACTGAGTACGTGGTGCTCGGTGTGCTGTCGAGGCCGCAAGCGTTGGGCATTCGGGCGATCGACTTCAAGGTCATCGTGGACCCGGGTCATGATGGTGGCGTGCGTCGGCGGGGTGCTCAGATTTTGCACGTCGAGCGGCACCAGTTCAGTCACGCCGTGCTGATGTTCGATTACGAGGGAAGCGGTGCGACTGAACGACGTTCCGATCTCGAAGCCGGCCTTGACGCAACCCTCTCGCAAGATTGGGGTCGAGACGCAAAAACGATCATCATCGAGCCCGAGGTCGATGTGTGGATGTGGGGCGCTGAGGCCCATCTGAAGTCGGTTGTGCGCTGGAAGTTTCCAGAAGGGATTCGCGATTGGCTCGGTGCCGAATCGTTCTCGTTCACCTCCTCGGGCAAGCCGGTGCGCCCGAAGGAAGCGCTGGAGGCCGTCTTCCGACGGGCACAGGTGTCAAGGTCGTCTGCGAGCTACCAAGCCCTGGCGAAGAGGCTCAGTCTTGCCCGATGCGAAGACCCTGCGTTCCATCGACTGCGGGAGCGGATGGTAGAGTGGTTCGGCAACTGAAGTTGGACATTCGACATTCGCTGCTGACGACGGCCCCACCTGCGCCCGTCGGCCCTCATGTGCGTCCGCCTGCACCGTTCCCACCTGCAGCCTGCTCCATCCCCAACTTCTTCCCTCCAGGCGCACCAGGACGTGAGCGTCTAGACATGAATGAATAGACGTGGAATTTGTAAGCCATTACAAATAAATGGTTTGGCTCCAGTTTCAGCGCGGGGCTAACCTTCGCTGTCAGCGAACGGTCAAATGCGGCCACACCCGAACGTCTGAAAAGCGGCCACTGCGGGTAGGGGTGCTCAGGCAACCTATGCGAACGGCTACAGCTTGCCTTGCGCCTGAGAGAAGACGACTGCCGGAGTGGACGGCCACGTGAGCGGGCCGTGAAATGGGGCTTCTGCAACCATCGCTTCCTCGGCGAGTTGAGCGGGTTCCTCGCTCTATTGCGAGGAGCCCCGCCCTTCGGGGCACTGATGCAGTTTGAGCCTTCGGCGGTGCGGATCTAGAATAGGGACGGTATCGGGCAGAAAGGACGTGGCCATGCCGCAGCGGCTGACGATGGTCTACTGGAAGGGCGAGCAGATGTGGCTTGGCAAGCTGCTCGAATTCCCTGACGTCATGACGCAGGGAGAAACGGTTGAGGAGCTCGAGGAGAACATCAAGGACGCCTATCGCGTGCTCATCCTCGAGGACGTGCCGGCCGATCACCTGACAAAAGAGATCGCTGTGTGAAGCGCGCGGAGCTGATCCGGCAACTCACCGAGGCCGGTTGCGTTCTGCTCCGGCACGGCGGTCGGCACGACGCGTACGTCAACCCCCTCACCGGACAGAAGCAACCGATCCCCAGACACGCGGAGATCGACGAGCATCTCGCGCGGCATATCAGGAAGTACCTCGGCGTGAAGTAGGGGCGAGCCGAACTGGCTCGGCGGTACGCCTACGCGTGTACCTGGCTTGGAGGTCCGCCTTCGCGCCTTCGCGCTTCGGCGGGACAGCCTTCGCATAGCTGGGTGGCTTGCCCGGACGAACCTTGCTGGGACGGAGGTGCGCCCTTCGACTCGCAGGTTCGTGGCCTGCCATGAGCGTGGCCGGCGCGAAGTGGGTGGGAATTGAGGTCCGCCGCCGCAACGCTTCGGGAGGCCGTCGTGCCTCGCGTTGCTTTGGCGGGACAGCCTTCGCATGTCTTGCTGGCTTGCCCAGCCGAAGCTCACCGAGGTGAGCGGCAAGCCGACGGTGAGCGAAGGCTGGTGCGGAAGGGGGGATTCGAACCCCCACGCCCTTGCGGGCGCCAGCCCCTCAAGCTGGTGCGTCTGCCAGTTCCGCCACTTCCGCAAATGAGGGACGAACGCGAGAACCGAAATCGTATCAGACCTGCGGGCCGCTCGACAACCGCCGATCTGCGTCCTTCTCCCGGCCCGAGCGCGAAGCCTGGAGCCGAGAGCCCGGTCTCTACTTCTTCGCTGGCGTCGCGGGCGCGCTCACCGGGAGCGACTTGCCCGTCAGGACCGACGACGACCCACCGCGCTGCCAGGCGATGCCCAGAACAATCGACCCGACGATGAACAACACCGCGGCCACCGTGGTGATCCGGGTGAGCAGCGTCGCGCCAGCCCGGGCACCAAACGCCGTCTGGCTGCCGGCCCCGCCGAAGGCGCTGGCGATGTCACCGCCGCGTCCCTGCTGGAGCAGGATCACCATCAGGAGCACGAGACAGACGAGGACGTAGAGGATGCTGATAGCGTATTGGAAAACCACGGCTGCTGATCCCAACCGGCCGGCCCGATCGACCACGATCGGAATGGCCTCGTTCGCGGATGCGATGTCAGTACGTCACCGCAACGGCTCGGTATTGCCGAGATGCATCGGTCGCAGCATGGCCCCGCACCATGCTCGCAAACCACATATTATATCCTGCCGGGCCGGCTCGCCGCCACGATTTCGCTGAATGCGCGCGGATCGAGACTGGCGCCGCCGACCAGTGCCCCGTCCACGTCCGCCTGGCTGACCAGTTCGCGGGTGTTCGCCGGCTTCACGCTCCCACCGTAGATCACGCGACAGGCGTCCGCGGCTTCCGCGCCGAACCACTCCCGCAGCCGCAGACGGATGTGCGCGTGCGCTTCCTGCGCCTGCGCCGACGTCGCGTTGCGTCCCGTTCCGATGGCCCACACCGGCTCGTACGCCACGGCCAGCGACGCCACCTGTTCGGCCGACAGGCCGTCGAGCCCGCGCTTCACGTGCCGATCGAGGACCGCGAGCGTCTTCCCCTGTTCGCGCTCGTCGAGCGTCTCGCCGATGCAGACGATGGGCGTGAGGCCACCCGCGAGCGCAGCCTTCGTCTTCCTGTTGACCTGCTCGTCGGTCTCGCCGAACTTCGTGCGCCGCTCGGAGTGCCCGACGATCACGTAGCGCGCACCGGCCTCCTTCAGCATGCCAACGCTCACCTCGCCGGTGAAGGCGCCTTCTGCCTCCCAGTAGACGTTCTGACCGGCGATGCCGATGCGCGTGCCCTTCACGGCCTCGGCCGCCGCATGGATGGCCGTGAACGGTGGCGCGAGAACGATCTCGACGTCGTCAATCCCGGCGACGAGCAGGTGAAAGTCGTATCCGTAGGCCGAGGCCTCCCGGATCGACTTGAACATCTTCCAGTTGGCGGCGACGAACGGGATGCGCATGAAAACCTCAGGTGCTAGGGGTGCTGAAGGTGCCAGAGCTGCTTCACGTGCAGTGCCAATCGTGCCACAGGTGCTGGGGGTGGGGGTGCCGAAGGTGCGGTGCTGCGGGTGCTAGCACGTCCAGCACCCGCACCCTCAGCACCAACAGCACTTGTGGCACCTGCAGCACTGGACCTTCAGCACCTGCAGCACCCGTGGCACCTCCAGCACCTGCAGTGTGCTGTCCGGCTACTTTTCTGCGAGCGCCTCGACGCCAGGCAGCGTCCTCCCGCCGAGGAACTCGAGCGAGGCGCCGCCGCCGGTCGAGATGTGGGTGATGCGGCCGGCCACGCCCGCCCTGGTCACGGCAGACACCGAATCGCCGCCGCCCACAATCGTCGTTCCCTTCACGTCGGCGACCGCCCTGGCCACCGCGTTGGTGCCCTCGTCGAACGGCGGCATCTCGAACACGCCCATCGGGCCGTTCCAGATCACGGTGCGCGCCATCGAGACGAGCTGCGTGTAGGCCGCGATTGTCTTCGGCCCGATATCCACGCCCATCCGGTCGCCGATCGCCGGATCGTCCACGTTCAGCGTGGCGTGCGCTGCGCCCGCTTCGAGTTTCTCGACCACGACGTGATCGGACGGGAGGAGCAGGCGGACCTGCCGCTCGGCGGCATGCCCGGTAATGCGACGGGCGGCCTCGAGCTTGTCGTCCTCGACCAGAGACTTACCGACCGGCAACTGCCGGGCCTTCAGGAAGGTGTAGGCCATCGCGCCGCCGATGGCGAGCGCGTTCACGCGGCCGAGGAGGTTCTCGATGACCTCGATCTTGTCGGACACCTTCGCGCCGCCGAGAATCGCGATGAACGGCCGGTCGGGCGATCCGAGCGCATGGCCCAGGTACTGGACCTCCTTCTCCATCAGCAGGCCTGCCGCCGCCTGCGGCAGCACCTTCGTGATGGCCTCCACCGAGGCGTGCGCCCGGTGACTCGAGCCGAACGCATCGTTCACGTACGCATTCGCGGGAGCGGCAAGCTGCTTCGCGAATGCGGCGTCGTTCTTCTCCTCCTCGGGGTGGAACCGCAGGTTCTCGAGCAGGACGACGTGGCTCTGATGCGCCGCGCGGTCCACGGCGGCCTGCGCGACCGGGCCGATGCAGTCGTCGGCGAACTCCACCGGCCGATCGAGCAGTTCCGAGAGCCGCGTCGCGACGGGCTTCAGCGTGAAGTCGAGGTTCACCTTGCCCTTGGGGCGTCCCAGGTGCGAGGCGAGGATGACGACGGCGCCGTGATCGAGCGCGTACCGGATCGTCGGCAGCGACGCCTGGATGCGCGTGTCATCCGTGATGCGGCCGTTCTTGATCGGGACGTTGAAGTCCACGCGCATGAACACGCGCTTGCCGGCAAGCGAGAGATCCGCGATGGAGAGCTTCGCCACGGGAAACCTCCTTGCCCCTACAGCCCCTTCTTCTCGATCAGCCGCAGCAGGTCGATGCAACGGCAGGAGTAACCCCACTCGTTGTCGTACCAGGAGAGGACCTTGACGAAGTCGCCGTCCATCACCTTGGTGTACGCCGAGTCGAGCATCGAGGAGTGAGAATTGCCGCGGAAGTCGATCGAGACGAGTGGCGCTGTGACGTACTCGAGGATCCCCTTCAGCGGCCCGTCGGCCGCAGCCTTGAACGCCGCGTTGATCTCTTCGGCCGTGGACTTCTTCGAGATGATGACGACGAGGTCCACCACCGACACGTTCGGCGTCGGCACGCGCATCGCGAACCCGTCCAGCTTGCCCTTCAGTGACGGAATCACCTCGCCCAGCGCCGAGGCCGCCCCGGTCGTCGTCGGAATCATGGACAGCGCGGCGGCGCGCGCGCGCCGCAGGTCCTTGTGCGGCAGGTCGAGGAGGTTCTGATCGTTCGTGTAGGAATGGATGGTCGTCATCCAGCCCTTCACGATTCCGAACTGCTCGTGCAGCACCTTCGCGACCGGCCCCAGGCAGTTGGTCGTGCAGGACGCATTCGAAATGATGTGGTGTTTCGCGGGGTCGTACTTCTCGTCGTTCACACCGAGCACGAGCGTCACGTCCGGGCCCTTCGCTGGCGCCGTGACGATGACCTTCTTCGCCCCGGCGGCGAGATGCTTGGCCGCATCGTCGCGCTTGGTGAACTTGCCGGTCGATTCGAAGACGATGTCGACGCCGAGGTCCTTCCACGGCAGCTCGGCCGGGTCCTTGATCGAGAGAACCTTGAACTCGTCCCCGTCCACGCTGATCGCGCCCGTCTTGGCTTCGACCTTCGACTGCAGGTTGCCGAGCACGGAGTCGTACTTCAGCAGGTGCGCGAGCGTCTCGGCGCTGGTGATGTCGTTGACCGCCACGAAGTCGATGTCGTGGTGGCCGAGCGCGGCCCGCATGATGTTCCGCCCGATGCGGCCGAAACCGTTGATCCCGACCTTGATGGCCATCGATTGCCCTCCAGCAGGAGAAACGACCGCAGCGCAGCGCATGCTGTCTGCCCGAAACCGCCTTATTGTACCCGATCGACCGGCTTGCGGGCCGTCCAAACCGCACGATATACTGCGGTGTTTCTGGGGCTGATCGCACCAGAGCCACTCGAATCAGCCAGCCCGTTGAAACCCGGCCAGATGTATTTCCTCTACACGTGCGTCAGCGTCGTCGCCCTCCTGCTGCTCGGGCCGTACTTCCTGTATCAGGCGGTGCGGTACCGGAAGTACATCACGAACCTGCGCCAGCGGCTGGGCTACCTTCCGGTGTCGTTCAACGTGGACGGTGAAGAATCGATCTGGATCCACGCCGTGTCGGTTGGCGAGGCGCTCACGGCGCGGGCGCTGGTCGGCGAACTGCGCAAGCGCTACCCGCGCATGCGGCTGTTCGTCTCCACGACGACGATTGCCGGCCAGCAGGTGGCCGCACGCGAGATCAAGGACGCCGACGCGCTCTTCTACTTCCCGATCGACTTCAGCTTCATCGTTCAGCGCACGCTGCGGCTCGTCCGGCCCCGGCTGTTCGTGATGATGGAAACCGAGATCTGGCCGAGCCTGCTTCGCGCCTGCTGTCGCGCGGGGGTGCGCACGGTCGTCGCGAACGGACGGATCTCGGCGCGGTCGTACCCGCGCTACCGCTGGGTCCGCCCGTTCTTCCGTCGGGTCCTGGCGGACGTCGATCGGTTCTGCATGCAGTCGAGCGAATCGGCGGAGCGGTTGATCGACCTCGGCGCCGACCCGGCACGCGTGACCGTGACCGGCAATCTCAAGTTCGACGCGCTGCAGGCGCCCGCGACCGCCGGGCAAGAGCGCGGCGGGCATCGCGTGCTGCGGTTCTTCCGCGTGTCCGAGGGACGGCCGGTCATCGTGGCAGGCTCGACGATGCGGGGTGAGGAGATCCTGGTGCTCCGGGCGTTCGAGCGCGCGCGCGCCAGCGTGCCACGGGCCCTGCTCATCGTGGCACCGCGCCACACCGAGCGGTTCGACGAGGTCGAACGGCTCGCGCGGGAAGAGGGGTTCCGGACCGCGCGCCGGACGATGCTGACGATCGACGAAGAACCCGCGGCGGACGTGGTCGTGCTCGACACGATCGGCGAACTCGCCCACTTGTACCGGCTGGCGACGCTCGTGTTCGTCGGCGGCAGCCTCGTGTCCACGGGTGGCCACAACATCCTCGAGCCGGCGGTCTACGGGCGGCCGATCCTTTTCGGTCCGCACATGCAGAACTTCAAGGAAATCGCGGCGACGTTTCTCGAGGCGGACGCCGCTGTCCAGGTGGGAGACGAGCGGGAACTGGGATCGGTCTTCCGCGACCTGCTGGACGACGAGTCGCGGCGCGCGCGGATGGGTGGCGCGGCACGGGCGATCATCGACGCCAGCCACGGGGCGCGTGAACGGACGCTGTCGGTCATCGCGGAACTGCTGCCGCCGGGCGAAGGGCCGACGGTGCGTTCCTTCCGGCTCGTGAAGTAGGATGGGCCACTGAGGATGACGTGAACCTGGCGAGTACGATCTACGCAGGGGCCGCACGCGCGCGGCGACGGTGGTACGCGCGGCACGCCGAGGCGCGCCGGCGGCTCGCTCGGCCGGTCATCAGCGTCGGCAACATCAGCGCGGGGGGCAGCGGCAAGACGCCGGTGGCCGCCTTCGTGGCGCACCTGCTGCTGGCACTTGGCGAGCGGCCGTCGATCCTCACGCGCGGGTATGCCCGCCGGACACCGTCGGACGGCGTCACGGTGGTGAGCGACGGCCAGCGGGAGCTCGCCGGCGTCGATCGCGCCGGCGACGAGCCGCTGATGCTCGCCAGGCAACTGCCGGGCGTGCCGGTGTTCGTCTCGGCTGATCGCTTCCTGGCAGGGTGTCTCGCCGAACGGCGATTCGGCTGCACGGTCCATGTGTTGGACGACGGGTTCCAGCACTTTCAGCTGGAACGGGATGTCGACCTGGTGCTGATCTCGCCGGACGACATCAGCCACCCCGTCACGCTCCCGTCGGGGCGCCTGCGCGAGCCGCTCGACGCGGCCAGAGCCGCGGACGCCGTGATTGTCTCGGATGCGGACGAAGCGGCCGCCATGTCGGTCGGTCGGACACTGAGCGCGGCGCACGTCTTCCGGCTGACGCGCAGGCTTGGGATCCCGCAGTTCGTGGAGCCCCCCGCAGGAATGGACGGATCGCCCGGGCCTGGCACCCGGGTGTTGGGGGTCGCCGGCCTTGCACGACCGGAGCGGTTCTTCGCGGCACTTGCGGCAGAGCGATGGGTGGTCGCCGACACGATGGCATTTGCGGACCACCACGCGTTCACCGCGACCGACGTTCGGCGGATCGCCGGCGCCATGAGCCAGGCGGGCGCGGCGATCGTGATGACAACCGAGAAGGATCTGATGCGGCTGCTGCCGCTCTGCCCGCTGCCGGTGCCCGTCGCGTGGGTCCCGCTCGAGGTGAGCGTCGAGCCGGCTGCCGAATTCTCGGCCTGGCTGCGCGGGCACGTGGGCCACTGAGCCACCGGGCCGTGTCGTCTCTCTACCCCTGTCCGTCTTTGTGCCTCTGTGGCCAGGTGAGGAAGGTCATTGCGTCATCGTCTCGAATACCTGCTCGTGGCCTTCGTGGCCTTTGTCATCCGGTGGCTGCCGTGGCCCGTTGTCACCGCCATGGGCCGGGGCGTCGGCACGCTGTTCCATGCCTTCGACGTGACGCACCGTCGCGTGGCGCTCGCGAATCTCGCCCGCGCGTTTCCGACGCGGACGCTCGTCGAGCGCCGGGCGATTGCCCGCGCCGTCTTTCGCCATTTCGGCAGCATGCTCTTCGAGCTGCTCAAGTTCGGGGCGCTGCCGCCAGAGGAGATGCTCGATCGGGTGGAGTTCGAAGGCGCGGACCGCGCGCGCCAGGCCTACGCGGCCGGCCATGGCGTGTTCTTCCTGACCGGCCACTTCGGATGCTGGGAGGTCAACGGCCTCGTCCACGCCCTGCACCTCGCGCCGATCGGCCTGATGGCACGCCCGCTCGACAATCCGTTCCTGAACGGCCTGCTCGAGCGTGTCCGGCAGGCGACGGGCAACTGGGTGATCTACCGGCGCGGCGGCATTCGTCGGACCTTGCGGGCGCTCGAGTCGGGGCAGGGCGTGGCGATTCTGATCGACCAGCACGTGCACGGTCCCGACGCGACGCATGTCGATTTCTTCAATCGCCCGGCCTCGACGACCACCGCGCTGGCCGCGCTCGCCCTTCGGACCGGTGCGCCCGTGATCCCGGTGTTCGCGATTCCGGTCGCCGCTGGCCGGTATCGGATGATCTACGAGCATGCGGTGGAATTGCCGAAGCCCGACTCGCCGGACGCCATCCGTGAATTCACGCAGCGCTGCACCGACGTGCTCGAGATGTACGTCCGCAGGTATCCGGAGCAGTGGCTGTGGATGCATCGCCGGTGGCGCGAGCCCGAGAACGCGGCGATGCACGTGAAGGGGATGTTCCCCGCCGCCCGACGCGAGAACGACGTCGACGACAAGGTCCCCGACTGATGCCTGCCCGCATCGTCGTCCTCTCGCCGAACTGGCTGGGCGACGCCGTCATGGCGCTGCCGGCGCTCTGTGCGATCAGAGGTGAGTACCCGGAGGATCGATTGGTCGTGGCGGCGCGCGCCTCCATCGCCGGCATGTTTCGAATGGTCCCGGGCGTGGACGACGTCGTGACGCTCGACGCCGGCGGCGGCTGGCGCGGGGCGGCGGGTTGGGCGAGCGATGCGCGGGCCCTCGCGGCGGCGCGGGCGGATGTGGCGATTCTGCTGCCGAATTCCTTTCGCAGCGCATGGATCGCACGGCGCGCCGGCATCGCGGAGCGATGGGGGTTCTCGGGCGACCTCCGGGGGCGGCTCCTGACTCGGCCCATGGCGCGCCCTCAGGGACCGTTGCACCAGGCCGACTACTACCGGGCGCTGATCTCGGCGCTGGGCATCGCGGCCTCGTCCGACACGGCGCGCGTGAAGGTGCCGGCCGATGCCGGCCAGCGCGCCGATGAACTTCTCGCGCGCCATGGTATCGAGCAGGGGACGGTCATGGTCGGGATGGCTCCGGGTGCCGCGTACGGACGCGCCAAGCAGTGGCCGCCGGATCGCTACGCGCGCCTCGTGGCGCGCCTGTTCGAACGCTACGGGGCCCGGTCCGTGCTCGTCGGCAGTCGAGGCGACCGCCAGGCGGGCGAGGACATCGCGGGGCCGGGACACTCTCTCCGTCTCGCGGGTCGGGGTATCGTCGATCTGATCGGCCAGACCGATCTTCCGCTCCTCGTCGCGGTCATGTCGCGGTGTCGCGCGTTCGTCTCGAACGACTCCGGGGCGATGCACCTGGCTGCGGCCGTCGGTGTGCCGGTGACCGCCATCTTCGGGTCGACCGACGAGCGTGGGACCGCGCCGCTTCCGGCCGCGGCCCCCGCGGTTCCGCCGCATGAGATACTCTCTTGTGCGGTGTGGTGCCGCCCGTGCATGCTGCGCGAATGCCCGATCGACCACCGCTGCATGACCGGAGTCGACCCGGACCACGTCGCCGACGCCGTCGGCCGCCAGATCCGGCGGTAGCGGCCGGTGGTGGCCCGCCCGCAGCCGAGAGCCGAGAGCCTATGAGACCCGCAGTCTTCCTCGACCGTGACGGCACCGTGATCGAGGAGGTGGGATATCTGAACCGCCTCGATCGCGTGGCGTTCTTTCCCTGGACCGTGGACGCGATTCGGGTGCTGAACGAGTCAGGGTTCCTCGTGGTCGTCGTCACGAACCAGGCCGGCGTGGCCCGGGGCTACTTCGAGGACGCGTTCGTCAAGGAGACCCACGCGTTCATCGATGGGCGACTGCGCGGCGGCCGCGCGCGGATCGACGCGTACTATTACTGTCCGCATCATCCGGACGGGCTCGTGCCCGAGTTCACGCGGCCGTGCGAATGTCGCAAGCCGAAACCCGGGCTGATCCATCGAGCGGCCCGCGACCTGGACATCGATCTCGCGCATTCGTTCGTGGTCGGCGATCGCTGGCTGGACGTCGAACTCGGCCGTGCGGCCGGAACGCGCACCGTCCTCGTGCGAACCGGCTACGGCTCGGACGAGGAAGCCCGTCCGCAGGATTCCGCTCCGGCCGATCACGTCGCCGACAACCTGATGGCTGCCGCAGCCTGGATCCTGAGTCAGCCGACCGATACCGAAACCTGATTCTCAATTCCGTATTCTGGCTCCTGGCTCCTATGAAGACCGCCCGCCCCGTTCAATCGCTGTCCGGCGAGCGCGAGCGTCAGACGCGCCTGCTCACGCTCGTCGACGGTTTCGGCCGCCGCCGCGTCGCGGTCGTCGGTGACATCGTTGCCGACGAATTCCTGACGGGGCAGATCTCGCGCGTGTCGCGCGAAGCGCCAGTGCTCATCCTCCGGTACGATGCCACGCGAATCGTGCCGGGCGGGGGAGGCAACGCGGCGAACAACGTGGCCGCGCTCGGCGGCCGAGTGGATCTGTTCGGGCTGCTGGGGAACGACGAGGCAGGGCGCGCGCTGCGGAAGGCCTTTCCGGGCGGTGTGCGCCAGACCGGCGTGATGCGCTCGCCCGGGTACCGGACTCCCACGAAGACCCGCGTCCTCGCCGGTGGGATTCACTCGGCCAAGCAGCAGATCGTGCGGATCGACCGCGAGCCGTCCGGGTCGCCGTCGGCGGACGTGGTGCGCGCGTTCACCGCGAAGGTGCTCGACGCCATCGACGACGCGGACGCGGTGCTGCTGTCCGACTACGGATACGGACTCGTGACGCCGGCCCTGGCCGAGGCGATCGACACGAGGCTGAAGCGGTCCGCCCGTCGTCGGCACGTGCCCGTGCTCGTCGATTCGCGCTACAACCTCGGCGCCTACCGGGGCCTGAGCGCGTGCACGCCGAACGAGCCGGAAGTGGAGCAACTGCTCGGTGTGCGCATCAACGACGATCCGGACACACTCGAGCGCGCAGGCCGCGCGATGCTCCGGCGACAGCGCATGCAGGCGGTGTTGATCACCCGCGGCAGCCGCGGGATGGCGCTGTTCGAGCCGAAGGCGCCGACCGTCCACATCCCGATCTTCGGGAGCGACGAGATCGCCGATGTCACCGGCGCCGGCGACACCGTGATGGCGACGATGGCGCTGGCGCTCGCGACGGGGGCATCGTTCGATGAAGCGGCGCGCCTGGCGAACTACGCGGGCGGGATCGTCGTGATGAAACGCGGCACGGCCACCGTCTCGGCCGACGAGCTGCGGCAGGCCGTCATCTCCGACCTTTCGGCATGAGCCTCATCGTCAGCGAATCGGAGCTCGACACCCTTGTCGCCGCCGACCGCGCGGCCGGGCGCACGCTTGCGTTCGCCAACGGCTGCTTCGACGTGCTGCACGTCGGGCACGTCCGGTACCTGGCCGGTGCCGCGGCCGAGGCCGACCGGCTGATCGTGGCGGTGAACGACGATGCGGCCGTCCGGCGGCTGAAGGGGCCAGGGCGTCCGGTGCTCGCGGCCGGGGCGCGCGCCGAACTCGTGGCGGCGCTGCGCGGCGTGGACTACGTGGTGATCTTCCCCGACCCGACCGTCGCGCGGCTGCTCGAGCGTTTCCGCCCCGATGTCCACTGCAAGGGGACCGACTACACCGTGGACACCGTGCCGGAGCGCGACACCGTGCGCGCGTACGGCGGGCGCATCGCGATCGTCGGCGATTCGAAGCACCACTCGACGACCGGGCTGCTCGAGCGGGTCAGGCGCGGCGATTGATCGGTGGCGGGCCGTCGGGCCCGCGAGGAGGAGGCTCTCATGTGCGGCATCCTGACGATTCTCAACATCGACGGGACGCGCTCCAATCCAGCCGAATTGCGCCGTCAGGCGCTGGTCATGGCCAAGAAGCTCCGCCATCGCGGCCCGGACTGGAGCGGCATCTACAGTGACGAGCACGCCGTGCTGGCCCACGAGCGGCTGTCGATCGTGGACGTCGAACACGGGGCACAACCGCTGATCGATCGCCTCGAAGGCACGGTGCTCTCGGTGAACGGGGAAATCTACAATCACAAGGCCCTGCAGCGGGGCCTGCGGCGCCCCCACGATTTCCAGACGCTGTCGGACTGCGAGGTCATCCTCTACCTCTACGACGAACTGCCGCCGAAGGAGTTCCTGAACCGGATGAACGGGATCTTCGCGTTCGTCATCCACGATCCCAAGCGCAGGACGTTCCTGATTGCGCGCGACCCGATCGGCGTCGTGCCGCTCTACGTCGGGTGGGATCGGCGGGAGAATTTCTACGCCGCGTCCGAGATGAAGGCCCTCGTGGGACACTGCGAGCGGATCCAGGAGTTCCCTCCCGGGCACTACTATCTCGGCCACGAAGCCGAGAAGGGATTCCAGCGCTACTACGAGCCGGCGTGGGCCGAGCCGGGCGTGTATCCGACGACGCCGTACGACCCGGTGATACTCCGCGAGGCGCTGGAAGCCTCGGTCCACCGGCAGTTGATGTGCGATGTGCCGTACGGCGTGCTCATCTCGGGCGGCGTCGATTCGTCGATCATCGCGGCGATCGCGGCGCGGTTCAGCCAGCGGCGGATCGAGGAGGACGACAAGGCGTTGGCGTGGTGGCCCCGCCTGCACTCGTTCGCGGTTGGCCTCGAGGGCGCGCCCGACCTGGCCCCCGCCCGCACCGTCGCCGAGCACATCGGCGCGGTGCACCACGAGATCCAGTTCACCGTGCAGGAGGGCCTCGACGCGTTGTCGGACGTCATCTACCACCTCGAGACGTTCGACATCACGACGATCCGGGCGGCCACGCCGATGTATCTCATGATGCGGAAGATCCGCGCGATGGGCATCAAGATGATCCTGTCGGGCGAGGGGGCCGACGAGGTGTTCGGGGGCTACCTCTACTTTCACAAGGCGCCGAACGGCCACGAGTTGCACGACGAGACGGTGCGCAAGATCCAGAAGCTGCATCTCTACGACTGCCTGCGGGCGAACAAGGCGAGCTGCGCGTGGGGTGTCGAGGCGCGCGTGCCGTATCTCGACCGCGAGTTCCTCGACGTGGCGATGAGTCTCGACCCGGACGTGAAGATTCCGCGCAACGCGCCGCACCCGCGGCCCATCGAGAAGTATCCCCTGCGCAAGGCGTTCGAGGGCTACGTGCCGCACGAGGTGCTGTGGCGGCAGAAGGAGCAGTTCTCCGACGGGGTCGGCTACTCGTGGATCAACTCGCTGAAGGCCACGGCCGAGGGTGAGGTCACCGACGGCATGATGCGGGGCGTGAACGAGCGGTTTCCGACCAAGACGCCGGAGACGAAGGAAGCGTACCTCTATCGGCAGATTTTCGAGCTGCACTTCCCCTCGGCCAGCGCGGTGAACTGCGTGCCGCACGAGCGGAGCGTGGCCTGCAGCACGGCGACGGCGCTGGCATGGGACGCCGCATTCCAGGCGATGGTGGATCCGTCGGGCCGCGCCGTGATGGACGTCCACAACGACAGCCTGAGCCAGGAGCCGGGAGCCCGGGGCCCGAAGCCGTGAAGATTCTCCTCGTCCGCCTCGGCTCGCTTGGCGACATCGTGCACGCGCTGCCCGTGGCGGCGGCACTGCGCGATCGCCACCCCGATGCGCAGATCGACTGGCTGGTCGATGCGCGGTACGCAACCATCCTCGGCCTCGTGCCGGCCATCAGCCGGCGCGTGATCCTGGGACGGTACGAAGGTGGACGCGGTGGCGCGCCGACCGTGCGCGACTGGCTGACGACGATCGCGGCGCTGCGGCGGGAGCGCTACGACGCCGCGGTCGATCTCCAGGGACTGATCAAGTCCGCCCTGTTGGCGCGCCTGTCGGGCGCCCGCCGCGTGATCGGCTTCGGCCGGTCGCACCTGCGTGAGCGGGCCGCCGGCGTCCTCTACTCCGAGACGGTCGATCCGGGAGGCGCGGTTCACGTCGTGGACAAGAACCTGTCCGCGCTTCACGCGTTTGGGATCACGGACGCGCCCCGCCGATTTCCGCTCGTCGTGGGTGATCTGAGTGGCACGGGCGTCTCGCCCGTGCAGGCCCCCGCGGGCGTCCCGCCCGTGGCGTACGCCCTTCTCAATCCCGGGGCCGCGTGGCCGAACAAGCGCTGGCCGGCTGAGCGCTTTGGTGCGATCGCGGTCTGGCTGCACGAGGCGCACGGCCTGCGTTCGCTCGTGCTCTGGGGACCCGGTGAAGAGCGGCTCGCCTCGCGCATCGTCGCCTGTTCGGAGGGGGCGGCCACCCAGTCGCCGCCGACAGGCATCGCCGAAATCCTCGCGCTGGCACGCGGCGCGCGCCTGATGCTCTCCGGCGACACCGGCCCACTTCATCTCGCGGCTGCCGTCGGCACGCCAATCGTCGCGCTCTTCGGTCCGACGATGGCCGAGCGGAACGGGCCATGGGATCCGGGCGACATCTCGCTCTCGCGTTTCGACGAGTGTGTGTGTCACTATCAAAGACGGTGCCGGCGCGACCGGCCCTGTATCGACGACATCACCCTCGAGGACGTGCGTGGAGCGATCGACCGACGCCTTGCCTTCGTCGCCAAACATGCCTGACCTGGCCGCCCGCCTTGCCCGTGTCCGCGTCCCGATCGGGTTCGTGGCGTCGGCTGTCGCCCTGTGGCTGGCACATCCAACGTGGGGATCCATCGCCGTGGGCGGGCCGATCGCCGTGGTGGGCGAGGTCATTCGCGTATGGGCGGCGGGACATCTCGAGAAAGGCCGCGAGGTGACCAAGTCGGGGCCGTACCGCGTGACGGGGCACCCGCTCTATCTCGGGTCGTCGATCATCGGCATCGGCTTCGCGGTGGCGACCTACAGCCTGTGGGTTGTGGCGCTGGCGATCGTCTATCTGGGTGGCACGCTCGGCGCCGCCATCCGGAGCGAAGAAGCGAGCCTGCGCGCGAAGTTCGGGCGCGAATACGTGGAGTACCGACAGGGACGGACGACTGACGCCACGCGTCGATTCAGTCTGGCGCGGGCGATGAGGAATCGGGAGTATCGGGCGATCGTCGGCCTCGCGGCCGCCCTGATTCTGCTCGTGCTCAAAGCGTACCTGATGCTATAATCGGATGCTCTGCTGGCAGCCGGGCGGTTAGCTCAGTGGTAGAGCACCGGCTTTACACGCCGGCTGTCGCAGGTTCGAACCCTGCACCGCCCACCAGGGTCGTGTGCAGGCGCATCCGCCGGTCATCGTGACGTGGACAGACGTCGCGGACTGTTCGATGGCGGATGCCGATTGACGGCCGCGTCAATCGCCTACCCGATGCGGGGTCGTAGTTCAGCTGGTTAGAACGCCGGCCTGTCACGCCGGAGGTCGCGGGTTCGAGTCCCGTCGACCCCGCCATCCTTCGCTCACCTTCGGCTCGCCACTTACCTCGGTGAGCTTCGGCTTGGCAGGCCATCCTTCGCTCACCTTCGGTCCGTCACTTACCTCGGTGAGCTTCGGCTTGGCAGGCCATCCAAGCTCATTCACATCAAGAGGTTTCCTGATCGGCGGGACCCTGCTTGCCGCGGACTCCGAAGCCGCCATATGGGCCCTGTGGAACCGTCTGACCACGATGCGCGTGGGCAATGCGTCGGTCGCCGGCGGGCGAGTACCGCGGCCGCGCGTGATGCGCGACCGTTAGCGAGACGAACACCGGACCGTGAGCTGGACGACTGGAGAACTCGGATGTATACTCAATGTATATCCGGGGAGGCGGTTGTGCAGACAAGGATCCAAAGGTGGGGCAATAGCTTGGGGCTGAGGATTCCGAGAGGACTCGCTGAAGACGCCGGAGTTGGAGCCGGCGCTGAGGTGGACCTGTCGATCCGAAACGGCGAACTGGTCGTGAAGCCGGCGAGGCGCGTGAAGTACCGACTCGAGGACTTGATCCGGAAGATCACCGCGAAGAACCTCCACGGCGAGATTGACACCGGCGCTCCCGCCGGTCGGGAGATCTGGTAGTGGGCGCCGCAGCCGTTCCGGCCCGGGGCGACATCGTGTGGTTGGAATTCAATCCCCAGGCCGGCAGCGAGCAGGCCGGCCATCGTCCCGCGCTCGTGGTATCGCCAGAATCGTACAACCGGAAGGTTGGACTGGCGCTCGTCTGCCCGATCACGTCCCGCGTGAAAGGCTACCCGTTCGAGGTGGTACTCCCCCCGGGCCTCGAGACGAAAGGCGCGATTCTGTGCGATCAGATCAAGAGCCTCGACTGGCGAGCCCGGCGCGCGACACGTCTGGGATCCGTTTCCGGACCCATCATGGAGGAAGTGACGGCCCGGATTCTCGCGCTCGTCGACCCGGAGGCATGAAGCTCGCTGACAGTCGGTGGCAGCGGACGGCGCTCCGCGCCGCCGCTGAACCGGATCGCTAGCAGACCAAAGGCGCTCGGACGTGAGTCGACGATTTCATCAGCTTGGGGAGGAGTGGCTCGTGGAGCCGGGTGGAACCAGTCACGGCGTCAGTGCTCTCTTCCCGCCGCCGCGCAACGAGCTGGTCGGTCGTGTCTCGGTGCCTGCCGGACCCGCAGGGCCAATTCAACTTTGCTACGGAGTTCGCGAGAGTGCCAGCCGGTGCAGAGCAGCAGAAGTTCAAGCACTGTTGGCTCAACGACGCAATGCTCGGAACAGAACTCCGAATGCTCGGCTGGATTTACCGTCAGCTCTTCGGAGTTGCCTATGTTGGTCCAGGGTAAGTGGATGGCCCGTCCCAACCGGGCCATTCCGATCCGGCCACCCTCTTGCCAGGAGCCAATCCGATCGATACACTCATCGTACGACGATATTGCGATCGATAGGAACAATAGATGGAAACCGTCACGATCTCGCCGAAATACCAAGTGGTCATTCCCAAGACCATCCGTACCCGCCTGAAGCTCCGGGCCGGCCAGAAGGTCCATGCGATCGTGTACCAAGATCGG
Organism: Vicinamibacterales bacterium; assembly: GCA_036504215.1. NCBI lineage: Bacteria > Pseudomonadati > Acidobacteriota > Vicinamibacteria > Vicinamibacterales > Vicinamibacterales bacterium. Next base: position 100,765 of record DASXVO010000076.1, read on the forward strand.
ATCGAGCTGGTGCCCGTCAGGCCTGTTCGACAGTTGAGAGGATTCCTCAAGGGGATTGACACAAGCGTTCCCCGTGAACGAGACCGCGTATGAATGTCGTCGATTCATCGGGCTGGCTCGAGTACCTCGCTGACGGGCCGAACGCGGGTTTCTTCGCCAAGGCGATCGAAGCCACCGCGGATCTGGTCGTGCCGACCATCAGTCTGTACGAGGTGTTCACACGCGTGCTGCAGCAGCGCGGTGAGGGAGACGGCCTGCAGGCCGTAGCGCTCATGCACCAAGGGCGCGTCGTCGATCTGTCCGGGGAGTTGGCGCTGGCGGCGGCTCAGCTGTCGGTGCAGCTTGGAATGCCGATGGCTGACAGCGTCGTGCTCGCGACCGCCCGGGCGTGTGAGGCCACGCTGTGGACGCAGGATGCGGATTTCGAAGGGGTGCCGGGTGTGAAGTACGTTGCCACGCAGAAGGCGCTCTGAGAGCCGCATGCAGCCGGCGACGTCCGCTGGCTTCGCCGGCGCCGCAACTGGGTGCTCGCGGCGGTCTACGACTACGACCTAGCTCGAGTGGCTTGGCCATCAGCCCTCGGGTACGTTCGACCGGGATTTGCGCAAGCGTGCGGCCGAGCACCCAGTCAATCAGCGCACGGCGAACCGCCTACCGCCCCGCCACTTTCGTGCGCACGCTGTAGAGCGACGTGCGCGCCGTGATGAACAGTGTCCTGCCGTCCTTCCCGCCGAACACGATCTGTGTCGGCCGCTCCGGCGTCTCGATCGTGTCGATCAGCTTGCCGGCGGGGTCGTACACGTAAATGTGGCCGGCCGCGAGGTAGACGTTGCCCCGAGCGTCCACGGCCACGCCTTCGCCTCCCTGCTGTACGAATGGCTTGACGTCGGTCAGGTTGCCATCGGGCGCGAGCGTGCCTCTCCACGTCACGACCTCGGCCTCGCTCGTCAGGTAGAACGCCTGGCCGGGCCTGCCCGACGCGAGACCGAACGCGCGAAGCAGGTCGGCCCCCTTGACACCCCAACTCGACGCGCCGGTGGCGAAGTCCCTGTCGGCCGCGATGTACGTCGTGCCATCCGGCGACAGGTAGTGGAGCGTCTTCGGTGCCGGGAGGCTAGTAGCCCGGTCCGTGGCGACTCGCCACTCGCCGACCGCGCGCACCGCGGTCAGGCCCGGGCGCGGCGCGCCGTCAACCGCCGTGAGCAGTTGCACCTGGTCAATGGGCGTGCCCGGCTTGAACGCGTAGACGGTCCCGGTGCCCGCGTAGGACACCACCATCAGGTTGCCCGCCTTGTCCACCGCGAGGTTGACGGGATCGAGCGGCGCGTCGCGCTCGGTCGAGACTTGGCCGGTGACGGCATTCCAACGGTAGATCCGCTGCCGGTAGGCGTCGACGAAGTAGAAGTCACCCGAAGGGTGCGTCACGCCCCCCGAGATGTTGAAGAAGCCGCCAGCCAGCTTCCGCACCTTCGAACCAGCCTCGAGCACCACCGGCGACTCCGCGACTCTCGGTACCGGGGCCGCGCCAGAGACGTCCAGCCACGCGAACTCCCGCTGCCGGATCTCGGTGTTGTGGGTCTCGTCGAAGACGGACGCGTCGAACGCCACCTTGCTGTTGCTGTAGGAATGGAAGTTGCGGAACCTGATGTTCCCCGAGGCCGTCATCTTCACCGCCCACGGGAACGGCTGGTAGGAGCTGATGACGCGGTACAGGTGGAAGTTCGCGAAGGTGATGTCGTGCGAGTTGTCAATCTCGAGCGGCAGCGCGAAGCCGCCTTCGCCGCGCTCTTCCTCGGTTTGCATCGCGTAGATCCGCCAGTTCGCGGCGTTCCTGATCTGGATCTCGTGCCGCACATGGTGTTCGCTCGACATCTGGTAGATCCGACCCTCGGTCGCCGTGTCCGAGATCAGCATGCCGGCGCTCGCGAAGCTGCTCGGCGTCCAGATGTCGAAGAACGTCCCACCGCCGCCGTCGGTGACCCACAGGCTCGGATACTGGCTGTCCCAGCGCCGGGTCGGGTCGGCGTCGGCCGTGCGATTGTTGTTGTAAGGGGTCGCCCGGGTTCCGTCGAGATTGTTGGTGCCGTGGCCGCCCAGCAGCCGGACGTCGTTCATCATCGAGTCCTTCCCGGCCATCCACTTCACACCAACCGCGCGCGGGTTGATCCCGTTCGTGTAGATGCCCAGGCCGATCATCACGTTCGTTCCAGCGCGTGGCGCTTCCACCACGGGCTTGGGGCCGCCAACGCCCTGGAAGGCGTCGGTCCGGTCGAGCAGCACGAGTGCCGTCACCAGCGGGTGCAGGCCGATCAGCACCGTGTCCGGCCTCAGCGCCAGCGTGTCGCTGATCACGTAGTAGCCCATCGGCAGGTAGATGGTCTGGTGGGCGGCAATCGCCTTGCGAAAGGCCTCCGTGTCGTCGGTGATGCCATCGCCCTTTGCGCCGAGCGACTGGACGTTCACCCACGTGTCGGCGGGCGGAAGGGGAACCAGGTCGGACTGCTTCGGAGCGGGCACTGCTTTCAGCACGGTCGTCTCGAAGATGTCCGCGATCTCGGGCGTCGCCCCGACGTCGGTAAAGTGCAGGCCGTGAGAGAACACCTTTGCTTCGTAGCTCTCGCCGGGCGCAGCGAACGTTTTCCCGCTGTCACGGAGCCGAGCGAACGTTGGAACGCGCCGGCACACCACGTTCTCGACGTTGATCTCCGTCCGCGCATTGTCCTCGAGGCTGACGATCACCGCCGGACCAGAGATGTCCTCCATGCGCCCGTCCTTGATCCAGAGTTCGTCGTAGGCGTTCGCGTCGATGGAGACGGCCGTCGGCACGTTCTTGAAGTGCGGCCGAACCAGCGTCAGGCCTGCCATCGTCTCGCGGATGGCAGCTTCCGTCTGTCCCTCGAAGTAGACGTCCACCGCCGTGAACTGCCAGCCGGGCGACGGCGTCCGCGTCCAGACGCCGTAGGTGCCGCCGAAGAAGCGAACGTCCTCCATGACGTTCCCCGTGTCGTGCACGCCGGCAATCCCGGGCCCGATGCGGATGTCCATGTGGGCCAGGAAACAGTGCTGGGCGTACGTGCCGCGCACGCCGACCGCGCCGCGGTTCCCCTCGCCAATCTCGATGTCGATGTTGGTCATCGCCGAGTAGAACGTCCCGGGGCCGGCGTCGCCAGGACGGCCGTCTGACGATCCCCCACGGGCGCCAACTCCGGCTGGAAGCGCAGCCATCTGTCCGCCGCGGGCTCCGGTACTCATCGGTGGTGACGGAACCTGGCCGCTCCGGGTGGCTGTCGCGCGTGGCCTCGCGCCGGCGAAGAAGACCATCTGTCGCTCGGCGTTCCGGTCCTGGTAGCCCGGCGAGTTCGGCGCGAGCACGAAGACGGGGCGTGTTGTCCCGTACCCGATCAGCCGGATCGACGGCCACACGTCGATGGTCCTGGTGAGCCGGTACCGGCCCTCCGGCACGAAGAGGACCCCTTGCCCGACGGTTTCCTGGACCCGGTCCACCGCCCTCTGGATCGCGCCTGAGTCGTCTGTGACGCCGTCGCCTTTCGCGCCGAACGCCTCGAGGTGGACCGCCTTCGGATCGCTCAGTCGCGCCGTGTAGTACGACGACCCGGCCCGGGCCGGCCGGTCCCTGACTGCGGCCGGTATCTGGGGCTGACCGCTGGCAACGCCCGCTGAGACCAGGACAATCGTCAGGAGCGCCGTCGAGACGAGTCGGTTCATGTATCCCTCCGGCCCTTGGGGCGTCACTTCGCCAACGGACGCAGGACGACCCTCTCAGCGCAGCGCGAACGACGCCTGTTTCACGTCGCGCGAGTTGCCGCCAACGAAGACCGTGAACTGTCCCGGCTCGGCCTCCCATCGGCCCTGCGCGGTGTAGAACGCGAGGTCGGCCGGCGTGATCGTGAACGTCACGTCGCGCGACGCGCCGGGAGCCAGTTCGACCCGCTCGAAGCCTCTCAGTTCCTTGATCGGCCGGGTGACGCTGCCGACGAGGTCGCGCACGTAAAGCTGCGCGATCTCGGCGCCCGCTCGCCCGCCGGAATTCGTCACGGCGACGGTGATCTGCAGCCGGCCGTCGCGGCCGATCTCGGTCGCGCTCAGCCTCGGGTCTCCATATGTGAACGTCGTGTAGCTGAGACCGAAGCCGAACGGGTACAGAGGCTCATTCGGAACGTCCGTGTAGTGTGACCAGGTGACGCCCGCCTCGGGGCCAGGCCGGCCGGTGTTCTTCTGGCCGTAGTAGAGCGGCTCCTGGCCGACCAGGCGCGGGAACGACACTGGCAGCTTGCCGGTCGGGTTATAGCCGCCGAACAGGACGTCGGCGATCGCGTGCCCGGACTCCGATCCCAAGAGCCAGGTCTCGAGCAGCGCGGGAACGGCGTCCGCGACGGGACCGATCGTCAGCGGCCGGCCGCTCATCAGCACCACGACGACCTTCTTGTTGGCCTCGACCACGGCGCGCAGCAGTTCGTCCTGCAGCCCCTTGAGGCCGATGTCGGCCTGGCTGCGGCCTTCGCCGGACTGAAACGCGTCCTCGCCGATCGCGAGCAGCACGACGTCTGCCGACCGCGCCGCTTCGACCGCTGCGGGGAAGCCAGACCGGTCGGTCGTGTTGTACACGGGAGGCGCCTGGAAGGTGCGCGCGCCGGTGATGAGCCTGGCGCCCTCCGCGTAGAGCACCTTGGTGTCCGGGCCAACCGCGGCCTTGACGCCCTCGAGCAACGAGACCGCCGAGTTGGCGACGCCCTGTCCGCGCCAGTTGCCGAGCGGCGAGTCCTTGTCGTTGGCCAGGGGTCCGATCACCGCGATCGACGGGATACCCTTCGCGAGCGGGAGCAGCCCACCGTCGTTCTTCAGCAGCACAATCGACCTGCGCGCCATGTCGCGCGCCGCCGCGAGGTTGGCCGACGTGAGCGTCGCGGCCTTCTCGCGGTGTGCATCGGAGTAGCGGTAGGGATCGTCGAACAGACCGAGGGCGAACTTCACCCGCAGGACGCGCCGCACCGCGTCGTCCACGAGCTTCACATCGACCTTGCCGGTCTTGACGAGGTCCGACAGGTGACCGATGTAGGCGCGCGACTCCATGTCCATGTCGCTGCCCGCCGTGATCGCCTGGCGGGCGGCCTGCGCGAGGTCCGCGGAGAAGCCGTGCGGGATCATCTCGCGGATCGAGCCCCAGTCGGAGACCACGAAGCCCTTGAAGCCCCACTCGCCCTTCAGGATGTCGCGCTGCAGGTGCACGTTGCCGGTCGACGGGATGCCGCCGATCTCGTTGAACGAGTTCATGAAGGTGGCGGCACCGGCGTCCGCGGCCGCCTTGAACGGCACCAGCACGACGTTGCGCAGCGTCTGCTCGGAGATGTCGACCGTGTTGTAGTCGCGTCCGGCCTCGGCGAAGCCGTATGCGGCGTAGTGCTTGGCGCAGGCCGCGATCGTGTCGAGCGCAGCCAGGTCCGTGCCCTGAAACCCCCGCACACGAGCCGCTGCCATCCGCGCGCCGAGAAAGGCGTCCTCGCCGGAGCCCTCCATGATCCGGCCCCAGCGCCCGTCGCGCGCGATGTCGACCATCGGCGCGAACGTCCAGTGCTGGCCCGCCGCCGCCGCTTCGGTTGCCGCCACGCGGGCAGAGTGCTCAACGGCGGCAGGATCCCAGCTCGCAGCCTCGCCGAGCGGGACCGGGAAGATGGTCTTGTAGCCATGGATGACGTCGTACCCGAAGATCATCGGGATCTTCAGCCGGCTGTTCTCGACGGCCAGTTGCTGGGCCTTGCGCGTCGCCTCGGCACCGTTGACGTTCAGCATCGAGCCGACCAGCCCCTTCCGGATCTGCTCGTAGGCCAGCTTCTGCCCGCCGGCGCTGGGCGGCGGCCCGGTGAGGTCGAAGGGATTGCTGTACTGGTTGAGCTGCCCAACCTTCTCGTCGAGCGTCATCTGGGCGAGGAGCGCGTCGATCTTCTTCTCCGTCCGGGGATCGACGAGCGTCTGTGCGAACGCGCCGGACGGCGCGATCGCCAGCGCCAGGAGCGCTGCGGCGACGAGTCTCTTCGGGCTGTTCATGTGGTGCCTCCGAGTGGCTGTAGAAGTTGTGCGATCCACCCCAACCGCACGTTGCCGCGCGCGGTCCGCCGACGGTCGTCGAGTATACCGCGGGGTCGGCGGCGGCGGAGATGGATGCGCGGTATCATCGAATGAGGGGCGGCCGTGGCCGGCTCGGTGGCCACGCGCGGCGCTTCGTGGCGCGGCCGAGCTCGCGCCAGTCCGATGAGGGGGCCTGGTGTGCCGTGGAGGTGTGGAGTGAGTATCCGGGTGAAGGGCGCGAGCGCGGTGGCGGGGCTGCTCGTGATGTGGGTGTTCCTGACAGGCTGCGGCCAGACGAGCAGTTCCCCCACGGCTCCGTCCGGTTCCACGCCGCCGACTGCCACGAACGCCTGCGGCGCCGTTGGCGGTTCGGCCGTGTCGGCGCTCGCCATCCTGAACGGCACGGACTGCACGGCGAGTGCGTCGCCCGCCGTTCTCGTCACCCTGCGCGACAGCCGGAACGTGCCGATCGCCACGTGCTCGGGGACGATCATCGCGCCGCGCGCCGTGCTCACGGCGGCCCACTGCCTGGCTGGAGCTTCAGCCGTCACTATCTACGTGGGAAGCGGGGATCCCGTGGCGGCCACGTCGTTCCAGGCGTCACCCGGGTACAAGGGCACCAGCGACTCGTCGTCGCTCGACGTCGGAGTCGTGCTCTTTGGGCAAGACCTCGCGCCGACACCCATTCCGATTCTGGTCGGCCGCGACGCGAAGGTCGGCGAACTGGCCGTGATTGCCGGCTGGGGACAGAACGAGCACGATGCGAAAGGGTCGTTGCGGGCGGGCACGACGAACATCAGCAGCGTCGGGCCGATCACCCTCCAGGCGCTCTACTCGCCCAGTTCCGGCGGAAGCGGCACATGCTTCGGCGATTCGGGCGGACCGATCCTGTTGTCGGAAGGAGGGACATGGTCTCTCGCCGGCGTGACATCGTCGTTCACCGGGAACTCGTGCGCGACAGGAACGAACTCCTTCACCAGCGTGCGAAATCCGGACGTCTCGTCGTTCATCCTGAGTCTGGTTCCGAACACCGCACGCAAGTGACGGCCGTTCGCCCCCAGGCCACAGGATGACCCGGTCGTCAGCGCGCCGGCAACGAGGGTCAGTAGAACGCGCCGCGGGCGGCCACCCGCCAGACCGCCTCGACCCGGTCGCCACGGTAGCAGACCAGCCAGTCGTGGAGGTTCACCGTCGGATCGCAGTGGCCGGGAATCAGTCTGAGTTTCTGTCCGAGGACGAGCGTCCCGGGCCCGGCGAGTTCCAGAATGCCGTGTTCGTCCGAGGCTCGCGTGTATCGAGCGCCGGGCACCCCAACCACGAGAGGCATTCCTGAATCGACGCTGTGCGCCTTCAGTCCGGCGTCCACCGCCGCGCGTTCAGGGATCGGGTGGCTCATCACGGTCGTGAGAACGAAGAGACTGTGTTCGAACGACCGAACGGGCCGCCCCTCGCCATCGAGGTTCTGCGCGTAGTCGGCGTCCATGAACACGTAGGACCCTGGCTGAACCTCGTTGTAGACGCCGCTCGACGCGTCGAACTGGAAGGTGCCGGTGCCACCGCCGGTGACCGTCTTCGCCTGCAGCCCGTCCGCTTCGAGCATGTCGAGCGTCAACCGCACCTTTCCGGCCGCGGCGGCCGCCGCCACGCGGCGCTCGTCGAAGCTCCGCACGTGCTGCGCCCGGCCGTGATACGCCTGCAACCCCGCGAACCGAAGGTGCCGCTGTTCTGCCACCCGGCGCGCCAGTGCCAGCACCGGCGGGCCCGGCTCGACGCCGCACCGGTTGAGGCCGACCTCCACCTCGACGAAGACGTCCAGCGTCACCCCCGCCGCGTGCGCCGCCCGCTCGATGTCCTCGATGTTGCCGGCGTCGTCGACCGCGACGCCGATTCGGGCGTCGCGAGCGAGACGGGCCAGGCGCCCGAGCTTCAGCGCGCCGACGACCTCGTTCACCACCACGACGTCCTCGATGCCGCCACGGACCAGCGCCTCGGCCTCGCTGACCTTCTGGCAGCAGACGCCCGCCGCGCCGCGCGCAATCTGTCGCCGCGCAATCTCCGGACACTTGTGCGATTTCGCGTGCGGGCGAATGCGGACCGGCCGGCCCGCCAATGTCGCGTCCATCGTGTCGAGATTGCGCTCGAACGCATCGAGGTTCAGGAGCAAGGCCGGCGTGTCCACGTCCGCCAGGTTCGCGCCTGGTTCGGCGGGTGCGGGAAGCGGTGCGTCGATGTTCATGGTTCGAGGTGTGTTCGCTCTGAGGAAAGGCCATCTCGCCCCGCGGTCCGGCGGGTCGTTCGTGGAGCATAGCATCCGGCAAAATTCGCCGCCATGCCCGGTGCACGCACATGGAGCACATACGACGCGCCGCCGCCGCATGTCTGGTGACGCCTCGATGCGGCTTCGCACTGCCCCCGCGGCCACACTCGTTGTCCTCGTCGTCTCGTTGGGCGATGCCGCGGCCCGCGCGCCGACCTGCCTGCAGTGACAGGCACAGGGCGCCAGGTCTGCGGACCCGCGGTCGTCACCGCTCAGCCGAAGATATTCACCCCGGATGGAACCCGGCCACGGTCCGATGCGTCATCGTCAGACAGAGAACCCCGTGCGCGCCGGATGCGACGCCGTTTTCGTCTGAGGCACAGCCCATGAGAGCCCTGCTGAGCGACCTGCGCTTCGCCCTTCGCCTGCTGGCGAGGGATCGCGCGTTTGCCGTCACCACGATCCTGACGTTGACGCTGTGCGTCGGCGCGAACGCCGCGGTCTTCACCGTGGTGCGATCGGTCCTGCTGCGCCCGCTTCCGTACGCGGAACCGGACCGCCTGGTGTTCTCCTACGACTCGTTCCCGGGCGCGGGCGTGGAGCGGGCGGGGACCTCGGTGCCCAACCACATGGACAGGCTCGCCTTCTCGGACGTGTTCGAGTCGCTGGCGCTCTATCGGGCGCGGGGCGTCGAGGTCGGCCGCGCGGGCAGCGCCGAGCGCGTTCGTGCCATGGCGGTGACGCCGTCGTTGTTTCGGGTGCTGAGAGTGTCGCCGCTTCGCGGGCGCCCGTTCTCGGAGGCTGAAGGAACACCGGGACAGAACCATGCGGCCGTTCTCGACTTCGGGTACGCGCAGGCTGCCTTCGGCAGCGCGGAAGCGGCGATGGGACGCGAGATGACCATCGACGGCGAGCGCTACGCCGTGATCGGCGTCATGCCGAGGTCATTCACGTTCCTCGATCCGGACGTGCGCATCTGGGTGCCGCTCGCTTTCTCCAACGAGCAGCGTTCCGAGAACCGACGGTACAGCCAGAACCACGACGAGGTCGCCCGCCTCGCGCCAGGCGTGACGTTGAAACAGGCGCAACAGAGAGTGGACGCGCTCAACGTGAGAAGCATCGAGCGGGCGGGTGCGTTCAAGCCGATGCTCGAGCGTGCGGGCTACCAGACCCACCTCGTGCCGCTGGCCGAGGACGTCGTTCGCACGGTGCGACGCCCGCTCCAGTTGCTGTGGGCCGGCGTGCTGTTCGTGCTGCTCATCGCGGCGGTCAACATCACGAACCTCGTGCTCGTTCGGGCCAGCGGCCGCATGAAGGAACTGGCAATGCGCCACGCGCTCGGCGCCGGCCGCAGCCGCGTCGCGCGCCAGTTGCTGACGGAAACCACGCTGATCACCGCGATCGGTGCCTGCCTCGGAATCGCGGTTGCGGCGGCCAGCCTCGGGTGGTTGACGTCGCTCGGCCGGGCCGACCTCCCGAGGGGGGAAGAGATCCGCATGGACTGGGCCGTCGTGGCCTTCACGGCCGGCCTCGCGATGCTCCTGGGGCTGTCAACAGGTGCGGTCCCCATCGCGCAGCTTGCCGGCATGAACGTGAGTCTCGTCCTTCGGGAGGACGGGCGCAGCGGGACGGCGAGCCGCGGCGCGCGAGCGTTCCGTCGGTCGCTGGTCGTGGCGCAGGTGGCGCTCGCCTTCGTGCTGCTCATTGGCGCAGGCCTGTTGTTTGCGAGTTTTCGCCAGCTGCTGGGTGTCGATCCTGGATTCCAGCCGGCACAGGTGCTGACGGCGAGACTGAACCTGCCGCAGACCCGGTATCCTGACGATGCGGCTCTGCGGACGTTTGCCGGCCGCACCCTCGAGGCGATCAGGCAGTTGCCAGGCGTCCGAGCGGCGGGATTCACCAGCGGATTGCCCTTCGTGGGCGACAACTCCAGTTCGGTGATCATCGCCGAAGGCTACGTGATGGCACCCGGCGAATCCCTCATCTCGCCGTCCCAGATTTGTGTGACGCCAGGCTACTTCGAGGCGATGCGGATTCCGCTCGAGCGGGGCCGTTTCTTCGGCGAGCAGGACAGCTTCGGCGCGCCGGCAGCCATCATCGTGGACGAGCGTCTCGCGCGAAAGTTCTGGCCGAACGCCGATCCGATCGGCCGTCGCATGTACCAGCCGCAGGGCCCGGAGGATATCATCCAGCCCGGGCCCAAGACGCACTTCATGCGAGTCGTCGGCGTGGTAGGCACGGTGAGGCAGCAGGCCCTGGCGGACACCGGGGACGAACGGGTGGGTGCCTACTACCTGCCCTTTGCCCAAGGTCCGGAGTCGGGGATCGCCATGGCCGTGCGTACGGGTGGTGACCCCGTGAAGCTGGCCGCGGCGATCCGGACGGTTCTGGCGAAGATCGATCCGAGCTTGCCACTCTACGACGTACGCGCGATGCCCGAGCGCGTCGAGCGATCGCTCGACCGGCGGCGCACGCCGATGTTGCTGTCGGTGGCGTTCGGCTTCGTCGCATTGCTGCTGGCCTCTATTGGCATCTACGGTGTTCTGGCGTATCAGGTCGGCCTGCGCTCGCGCGAGATTGGGATACGCATGGCCCTCGGCAGCGACCCGTCCCGGATCCTGCGGCTGATCCTCCGCGAGGGGATTGCGCTCGTCGCGGTTGGACTACTGCTGGGTGCGGCAGGTGTCGTGGCGATACGGCCGGCGATTGCGTCCCAGTTGTTCGGCGTCACCGTCCTCGATCCGGTGGTCGTTCTCTCGGTCACGCTCGTGCTGGGCGGCGCCGCGGCGGTCGCCTGCCTCGCACCGGCCTGGAAGGCATCGCGCGTCGATCCTGTGAGCGCCCTCAGCCGGCAGTGAGAGTCGCCGGCGGGCGGGCCGGCGGCCACTCGGATCCTGTTCGTGAGCAGGTGAGTGCACACCCTGCAAAACAGGTCTCTGAACCACCGCATCCGGCAGCAGGCGCCACTGCGATCACGCAACATTCCGCGCGGATCCCAGGCTTGGTTGCAGCCGCCCGTTGCCGCACCCAGGCGCGCCAGGACGCTCAGGACGGCATGGGGGACGGGGTGGGCCGTGCCGGCAGGCGACGCTGTGATCGCTCGCGGGTCGACCCTAGTCGTGTCGCGGAGCGACGCCATCGGCGCGGCGAGTTTGTCGCGACGCGCGTCGTACCGCACGCCGGTCTGGGTATCACACACCGTTCCGCACGATGCGGCCGGGAACACGCGAGGAGCCGAGGCCGTTCAAGGCTGGAGACGCTCGAGTCTCACGGCTTCACGAACGACTGCGCGGTGGCGCGGATGCCGTCTCCGTACGCCGTCGGCACGAACCCGAATCGGCGCTCGAACTTCGACGAGTCGAAAACGTAGTCGTGGTCGTACTGGTAGAGCATCTCCGCCAGTTCGCGCATCATCCGCACGACGAGGCCGGCTGTCTTCATCGTCCACGCAGGGAGCGGCGACACTCGAGGCGCGACCCCGAGCGCCTTCGCCGCCAACTCGACGAACTCCCGGCCGGTGAGCGCCGGGTGCGCCGTCGGCAGGTGCCAGACCTGGCCGAACGAATCGTCGGCATCTGCCAGCAGGCACAGCGCCTTCGCACAGTCGAGCGTGTAGGTGAACGAGTGCCTCGTATCCGCGCTGACGAAGACCTGCGCCGACTTGCCGGCGGCAAGCCTCGGGAAGATCAGGATGGACGGGATGCTGGTCTTCTCCGAGTCGGGCCCGTAGAAGTCGGCCGCGCGCGCGATCGACGCGGTGATACGCCCCGCAGCCATCTCGGTCTGAAGGTAGCCGGCGATCTCGGCCCGTATCTTCCCCTTATGACTGGTCGGGTGGACCGGCGTGTCCTCGGTCATCGGTCCATCGACGCGGCCGTACGGGTAGACGTTGTCGAAGAAGATCAGCCGCGCGCCTTTCGACTCGCAGGCGCCGACGACGTTTCGCATAATCCGGGGCCATTGCTCCTGCCAGACACGCCTGTCGTATGGCAGGCCGGCCAGCAGGTACACCGTCGCTCCTTCCTCCACGGCCCGCATCACCGCATCCGGTTCGGTCAGGTCGGCGCGCACGGCTCCGGCTCCGGCTGGTCCCGCGCCGCTGCGCGAGACGGTGCGGAGCCTGCGATTCTTCGCGAGCAACTCGAGGGCGAGCGGCGTGCCAATGGCTCCGCCGGCACCGAGAATGATATGGAGAGTCCGGTCGAGAGGCATAAGAGGCTCCATGTCAGGACGCGTACGGTCTCACAGGCGACGGTGTCAGAGCGACGCGGGCGGCGCTACCGGCTCGATGTCGTGGAGGCGAGAGAGGTCAATCGCGACCCGATCGGCATCCGCGATGTACATGTCGCGGAAGCGCGCGCCCCAGACGATGTCGGTCTTGTCGTAGCTCGTCTTGGCGTGCACGGTTTGCGCGAAGGTCTCATCGTCGGCGTTGATGAGGCAGACGACCTCCGGATCCGCGCCGGCCAGGGACTCGGGCGTCAGGCCCCGCAGGGGGCTGGCATCGGTGATCGGGTGGACGATGACCCAGTGCAGGGGCATGAAGATGATGAAGTCGCGCTCGAGGCCGAGTTGGTCGAAGCGCCGGCGGCGCCTCCCGTTCTCGTCGGCCCAGCGTGCGAGCGACACGACGGCGTGGACATCCGTCAGGTTGTGGTTTCGCAGGTTGACGAGGCGGAACATCAGGGCCCACCCGTGCTCGTAGGGCGCGATGATCGCGTGGCGGCTGAAGCTGATCTTGGCACTGGGACGGGTGAACCGGGCAAACAACAGGCCGCTGAGGATCGCGAAACCGAGGAGGCCGACGAGAGCCTCGACGGCCACCAGAGAGTTTGCCGCCCGCGTGACCGGGACGAGCTTGCCGTAGCCAATCGTCGCGAGCGTCTGGACGCTGAAGAAGAAGCAGTCCTCGAGGCGCGCGAGCGGGGAGAGCGCTGCGCCGGCGATCGCATCCGGCCCTGCCAGCCAGTATAAGGAGGCAAACACGAAGTTGGTGGCCAGGTAGCCCGCGGCCATCAGCACGAGCAGGCGAGGGATGGGAAGCGAGAGGAGCGTGTTATAGGCGTTGAAGGGATGGAACGCGCTCAGGTTGTTGCGGCGGACGTTGAAGGTGCCGTCGCGGTTGACGAGGCGCACGGGGCTCCGCTCCGAGAGCCTGCCGCCGAGCCCGAGGTCCTGATTGAGCCGTTGCTGCGGCGACAGTTCGGACACGAGCGACCTCCTCGTCTTGTATCCCCCATTCTACATTCCGCGTGGCCAACGCCGCTGCTCCTGAGATTCATCGCTCGACCTCGCCGCCGCGGCCGTACAATCCAGAGCCGGAGATCCGGGAGGATCGATATACACCGTGTGCCTGTCCATGTCGTCGCGGCGGTGCTGGTGCCCGTCCTCGCGATCGCGGTTATTCCGGTCTCGGCTGGCCGCCGGGCTGTTCGCGGACGGGTCCGACGCGCTCGTTGTCACAGCCTTCCCGGACGACAACAAGAAGTACCTGAGTACGGAGAACACGACGATGGTGAAGAAACTCCTGCTGTCCCTGCTCCTCACAGCCTTCGTGGCCGTCCCCGCCTCGGTGATCGCCCAGGCCGGGGCGACCAGGGTGCCGACGGTTGACGATCTCCTGAACATCAAGACGGTCGGCAGTCCACAACTCTCGCCGGACGGAACCTGGGTGGCCTATACCGTCACGGCGACCGACTGGAAGCAGGATGCCTCCATCACGCAGGTCTGGCTGGCTCACGTGCCCTCGGGCCGGAGCTTCCAGGCGACGCGCGGCGAGAAGTCCTGTTCGAATCCGTCCTGGTCACCCGACGGTCCGTGGCTGACCTTTACGAGTTCGCGGGCTGGGGACAAGAACCAGCTCTTCGCCATCCGTCCGGACGGCGGCGAGGCGATCCAGTTGACGAATGCCGAGAACGGCGTCGGTGGGTACGCCTGGTCCCACGACGGCAAGCAGATGGCCTTCACCACCAGCGACCTGAAGGAGAAGGACGTCAAGGCGCGCAAGGACTACGTGGGCGACTTCGAGGTGGTGCGGCGCGAGTACACCCACCAGCACCTGCGGACCTTCGACGTGGCCGAGGCCCTGACCGCGCCGGTCGCCGGCACCGAGCGGACGCACGGCAAGGACTACACGGTGTCGTCCTTCTCGTGGTCGCCGGACAACAAGCTGATTGCATTCAGCGCCACGATCAATCCCGATCTGATTCAGGGCGGTACGTCAGATGTCTATGTCCTGGAGGTCGCGACCAACGCGGTCCGAAAACTGGTGGATCTGCCCGGTCCCGACGGCTCGCCAGTGTGGTCGCCCGACGGCCGAATGCTGGTGTTCTCGTCGGCCATGGGCAATCCGAAGTTCTTCCACGCCAACAGCCGCCTGGCTGTGGTGTCGGTCGACGGTGGCAAGCCGCGATCGATCACCGACTCGTTCGACGAGCAACCAGGTCTCATCGACTGGCTGGCCGACGGCGTGTATTTCGCCGCGGCGCAGAAGACCGCCTCGCACCTGTTCCGTGTGGATCCGTCCACCGGCAAGACGACGCGCATCAGCCAGCCCGACGCGCTGATGCTGGGCAGCGTCAGCTTCTCCAAGGATGGGAAGTCGCTGGCCTTCGCGGCCGCGTCGTCGTCCACGCTGGGCGAGATATATGTGACGACCGTCCAGCCGTTCGCGCCGCGCCGGCTGACGACGATGACCGACCAGGTCGCGGGCTTCCGTCTGGGCCGGCGCGAGGTCATCTCGTGGAAGAGCAAGGACGGGACGGACATCGAGGGCGTGCTCATCAAGCCCGCGGACTTCGACCCGGCGAAGAAGTACCCGTTGCTCTGCATCATCCACGGCGGACCGACCGGCGTCGATCGGCCGACGATGATCGATGCGCGCACCTACCCCGCCGACATCTGGGCCGCACGGGGCGCGCTGATTCTCAAGGTCAACTACCGCGGTAGCGCCGGGTACGGCGAGAAGTTCCGCGAGCTCAACGTGCGCAACCTCGGTGTCGGCGACGCGTGGGACGTGTTGTCGGGCGTGGAGCACCTGGTCAAGCTCGGATGGGTCGACCCGAGGCGCGTCGGCTGCATGGGCTGGAGCCAGGGCGGCTACATCTCGGCATTTCTGACGACGTCGAGCACCGCGTTCGCGGCGATTTCGGTGGGCGCCGGGATCTCCAACTGGGCGACCTACTACTACAACACCGACATCACGCCGTTCACGATTCAGTACCTGGGCGCGGATCCCGCGATGGATCCGGAGATCTACGCGAAGACGTCGCCCATGTCGTACATCAAGCAGGCGAAGACGCCAACGCTCATCCAGCACGGTGAACTGGATCGACGCGTGCCGACGCCCAACGGCTACGAACTGCGCCAGGGTCTCGAGGATCGAGGCGTGAAGGTCGAGATGATTGTGTACAAGGGCTTCGGTCACGGCATTACCAAGCCGAAGGCGCAGCGCGCGGTCATGCTGCACAACCTGGGATGGTTCAACCACTACATCTTCGGCGACCCACTGCCGGATTTCACCAGGCCGGAACTGCCGAAGGAGACGAAGGAGAAGTAGGCGCCGATGATCGCCTGCCCTCGCGCGCGAATCGTCCGCGGTCTGGCAGGCCTCGCGGCCGTCGCGGGCCTGCTCTCGATCCAGGCGGTCGTCGTCCGCACCGACGCCGCCCGAGGTGGCCTCGTTCGCGACCGACCCCAACTACTTCTACATGGAGCCGTGCGTCAGCCACGACGGCCGGCGGATCTTCTTCCTGACGACGCGCCCACGCGCGGGCCAGGCGGCAAGGCCCGGGTGGGCGAACAACAGCATCTGGGTGGCCGATCGAAACACGGACGGCACGTGGGGCGAAGCGTACGACCTCAGCGCGCCGATCAACGGTGATTGGCTCACGTACTTTCCTTCAATCACCAGGGGTGGCACGCTCTACTTCACTCGCGCAAAGGCGCTCGGAAAAGACGGCGCCATCTACCGATCCAGGCTCGTCGAAGGCCGCTAACAGGAGCCCGAGCGCCTGCCGGAGTCCGTCAACGGGCCCGGCGATCAACGATCCGGCGACCACCCAGCAGTCGCCGTACGTGTCTCCCGACGGGCGGTTCTTCTTCTTCTCCTCCAACGCGCCGCGCGAGCGGGGCCTCGATACGTTGTCGGGGTCGACGCACGCCCGGCTCGTCGAGCTCAACGCCAGCCCGCAGAACGGCAATTCCGACATCTTCTGGGTCAGCGCGGACATCATCGAGACGCTGCGGCCCACAGCGAAGCGGTAGGCACGCGCGCCGGCCGCGAATCGGGCCGCACGTTTGAACGACGTGGCGTGCCTCATCTACGACACCGTATGGGATCAGCAGCCCGACTGGATGTCGAACGTCAAGGTGGACGAGCCGTTGAAGACCACGTGAGCTCAGGGTTTATCGGGAGGAGGGGCTGTGCAATACGCACCTGGTTTGCGCAGGTGAACCCCGGGTGGTCGTCGATCCCGGCAGCGCCAGCGGGCCGAAGAGCGTGCAACGCGATGTCGCGCACCCCGGCCCGTTGCAGGCGATCCTTCGGACACCCGGTCACACGGATCGTCGCACCGGTGAGGAACGACGTCGAGCGGGCCTGGCTGACACAGGGCATCCGCGCGACGAAGCGACGCGTCGAGTAGTCTGTGCTACCTTTCTAGTGTCGCTCTTCTTGCGTACCGTCCCCCCTTCTTCCGTGTCGGCCGCCCAGCCATGAGCGAGACGCTTCGAACCGTGTCCGATACCGCGTTGTGGGTTGCGATGTACCGCGCGCTCGAGTCCGATCGACCGGACGCGCTGTTCCACGATCCGTATGCGCGACGACTCGCCGGCCCGCGCGGCGAGGCCATCCTGGCATCGATTCCCAGGGCGCGTTCCATGGCGTGGCCGATGATCGTCCGAACCGCCGTGATGGACGAAATCGTGCTCCGGTTGGTGGCGCAAGGGGTCCGGACGGTCGTCAACCTGGCGGCAGGCCTGGATGTTCGCGCGTACCGCCTGGCGCTTCCCGCGTCGCTGCACTGGCTCGACGTCGATCTGCCCGGCATGATTGCCTATCGGCGCGAGCACCTGAGCGATGCGGTCGCCACGTGCCGGCACGAGGACGTCGACGCCGACCTGCGCAACGCCGACGCCCGGGCGGCCGTGTTCGGTCGCGCCGGCACCGGGCCCGGTCCGGGCATGGTGATCACCGAGGGACTGCTGGTCTACCTGACGCCAGGCCAGGTCGGCGAGCTCGCCCGGGACGTGCACGCGGGTCCTGGCATCTGCTGGTGGTTGATCGACCTCGGGTCACCGCTGCTGTTGAAGATGCTCAGCCAAAGCTGGCAGCCGAGCCTCGACGCCGCGAACGCGCCGATGCAGTTCGCGCCGGCCGAGAACACGGCGTTCTTCGAGCCGTTCGGCTGGCGTGAGGCCGAGTATCGATCGACATGGGACGAGTCGCGGCGGCTGAAGCGCAGCGTGCCGCTGGCGGGTCTGTGGGAATTGCTCGGTCGCCTGCGGTCTCGCGCGACTCGCGAGGAATATAAGCGATTGTCTGGGGTGGTGCTGCTCGAGCACACCGACCGCGCCACGACCGGCGGTCCCCGCCTCAGCAGCGCGCGGGCGATCGAAGTCAATGGGGTCACGCCCTCAGAGCGATAGCGAAAGAATCGTGGTACGGAGGCTGGTGTGAAGACGCGGGGCGCGGGATGGGGGAGCGTGTGGGCGGTTGGAGTGACGCTGCTGATCGCGGCGTCTCCTGCCACGGCGCAGCAGGGTGGACGCCGTCCGTTCACCGTGCTCGGACCCGACCAGGGGCTGCCGTCGGCTGCGGTCGTCGCTCTCACGCAGGACAACGACGGCTTCATCTGGATCGGCACCGAGAAGGGGCTCGTTCGATACGACGGCGGTCAGTGCCGCATCTGGTCCAGGGCTGATGGCCTGCCGGCGGCGTGGGTGCCGCGGATCCTTCCGGCCCGCGACGGCGGTCTGTGGGTGGGCACGCTCGCCGGCCTCGTCCGGTTCAAGGACGGCAGGCTCGATCGCGTGAGGTTCGGCCCGGCGAGGTCGGAAGCACCCGCCGCGTTGATCGCCCTCGATCGAAAGGGAAGAGCGTGGGCGGCGACAAACGAGGGGTTGTTCGTCCAGACCGACGGCCTGACGTTCAGCGCCCTGCCGTGGAAGCCTGAAGGGCTGTCGTTCGAGCTCGCCGGGGGCGGCAACACGGGTTCGATGTATCTCGCCGGCGAAAGCGGTATCCGGGAATTCCTGGCCGACGGTTCGTCCCGCTCGTGGGGACCGGCCGACGGCCTGCCCGCGAGCGGCCCCGCTGTCGTCGTCGAGGACGGCGGGGGTCGTCTCTGGGCCGGGTCCGGGCGGACGCTCGTTGTCAAGGAGCCCGGCGCCACGCGCTTCATCGATCAATCGCACCGCCTGCCCGCCAGCCTCTCGGCCAACAGTGTGCCGTTCGTCGATCGTGACGGCAGCGTCTGGTTGGCGACGCAGGCCGGCGCGCTGCACCTGGTTGGCGGTGACCGCGCCGAGTTGCTCGATGCCGCGGGCGGTCTCCCGTTCCGCTGGGTCCGCTCGGTGTTCCGCGACCAGGAGGGCACGCTCTGGGTGCTCGGGCCGTCGCTCGCGAAGTTGCAAGGCAGCGGCCGGGTCTGGAACTACACGCTGTCGGGTGGCGCATCTGGTGAGGTGGTGTGGTTCGTGGCGCACGATCGGCAGGGCCGGGTACTGGCGGCTACAGACGACGGTGCCGCGCGGCTCGGTCCGGGCGGTCTCGTGCGCATTCCGGGCACCGAGGGCCGGCGCATCAAGGCGCTCGTCGAGGATCGCGGCGGCACGCTGTGGATGGTCAGCTCGATCGGGCCGACCTTGTGGCTGCGTCCGGGCGCCTCGACCGCGACCGAGGCGCCGCTCGGGACGTTCGGCCAGTCGATCAACTGCCCGATGGAGGACTCGTCGGGCCGCGTCTGGCTTGGCCATGCCCGCCAGGGACTGATGCGATGGGACCCGCAGGCGCGCCGCCTCGTGCAGGAGGTCGGCCCCGCCTCCACGCGGTCGCAGACACTCGTCGTGTCCAGCTTTCGGGAAGACACCCGCCACCGGCTCTGGGTCGCCACGAGCGCGGGACTGCTGGTTCGTGAACCGGACGGCCGATGGCGGTCCTTCACCACCGAGGATGGTCTGTGCGCCGCCTGGGTGCGCGGGATGGCGTTTCTCCCGGACGGCAGCGCCTGGATTCACTACCAGGAGCCCGTCGGCATGACGCGGGTTCGCGTCGACGACCACCGGCTGACCATTCTCGAGCAGCGGAGCGCCGGCAGAGGTCTCCGCTCCGACCTGGTCTACGCGGTGCAGGTGGACGCGCGGGGACGGGTGTGGGCCACCACCGAACAGGGTCTCGACCGCCTCGAGCCGCCACTGCACGTCGGCCGGCACGAAGGCATGGTCAGCGAGGATTGTGCCGTGCTGGCCCTGCTCGCGGACGGCGATCGCATCTGGGTGGGCACGGCAGGCGGTCTCGTGGCGTACGACACAGGTTCGCCGGAGGCGGCGCCCCTGGCGCCGCGGGCGCACGTGGTGGAGATGACGTACGGCGGACGCCGGCTCGAGCCGCCGTTCAAGGCGGTCGCGCCGATCGCGTACCGCGATGCGACGATCGAGTTCCGAGTTGCCGCGCCCTACTACGCGAACGAGCGCGACATGCGATTCCAGGTTCGGCTGTCCGGCCTCGAGCGCGAATGGCGCGACACCTCGTCGAAGACCGTCTACTACCCCGCCCTGGCCGGAGGACGCTATTGCTTCGAGACGCGCACGGCGATCGGCGAATCGGGATTCGGCCCGATCGCCGGCCTCGAATTCGTCGTGCGCCCGCCGTGGTGGAGAACCTGGTGGGCTTACGCGCTCGCGCTCGTCGGCGGTATTGGCGGCGTCATCGGCCTGGCCGGCCTCCGCGTCCGGTCGCTGGCGCGGAGCAAGGCGGCGCTCGAGGCACTGGTCAGCACCCGCACGGCCGAACTCCGGTCGCGCAACGTGGAACTGGAGGATGCACTCGGCCGCGTCAAGCAGTTGTCGGGCGTGCTGCCGATGTGTGCGCACTGCAGGAAACTGCGCGACGACAAGGGATACTGGACGCAGCTCGAATCCTACATCGCGGAGCACACCGACGCGCAGTTCTCGCACGGGATCTGTCCGGATTGCATGAAGACACTGTACCCGGACTTCCAGTAGAACCGACGCTTCCTCCCCTGTCCGAACAGACCCGGTTCGAACGCGATCCTGCAGCCGACGCGGGCGCCAAGGTCCGGCCTCGGCCGCCGGCACCCGGAAAGGTATAGAATTAAAAAGTTCTAAACCGTTCTAAAAGGACCGTCCATACATGCAGGATGTCGTCGTCTTTGGCTTCGGCCCGTTCCGGCTCGACCCGGACACGCGCCAGTTGTCCCGCGAGGGCCGGCCACTGCGGCTGACGTCGCGGATGTTCGAGTTGCTGCTCTTCTTCGTGCAGAACGGCGGCCGGCCGATCCGCAAGGACGAGTTGATGGATGCCGTCTGGTCGGACAGCCCGGTGGAGGAGAGCAACCTGCCGGTGACCGTGTCCGCCCTTCGCAAGGTCCTCGGGGAGCGGCGCGGGCAACACCAGTATCTGCTCACGCTGCCGCGCTATGGCTACCGCTTCACGCCGCGCGTCGAGTGGCATCGCCCGGCGGCCGAGGGACCCGTGGCCGCGGCGCCGCCCCGCCAGGCGTTCGGTACGGCAAAGGCGCAGGCGGTCGTGGTGCTGCCATTCCGCGCGCCCGGGGGCGACGAGACGGTCGCGGCCATCGGCCAGGGCCTGGCGAACGCGGTGGCGAGCGGATTGACTAGGCGCGGCCGCACCGTGTTCCGCCCGGGCGCAGACCCCCTGACCGCGCCGCCGGATCTCGAGCGCCTCCGCCAGATGGGACGCCGATTCGGCGCACCGGCGGTTCTCGACGGCTCGATCTTCCGGTCGGGCAACCGGGTGCGCGTCGCCGTCGAACTCGTCCGGGTTCGCGACGCGGCCGTATTGTGGGCGGAACGGTTTGACGAGACGCTCGGCGACCCATTCGCCGTAGAGGATGCCATCGGCGGCCGCGTCATCGAGGCGCTGCTCTTGCGGCTGTCGGGTGATCACCACCCGCGGGGCCTCGACGGTGATACGCGAAGCGTCGCGGCGCACCAGGCGTATCTGAAGGGGCGATACTTCTGGGAACGCCGGACGGAGGCGAGCCTGCGCCAGGGGATCACCTGCTTCGAGGAAGCGGCCGCCCACGACCCCGCATTCGCGTCGGCGCACCTCGGTGTAGCCGACTGCTACTTCCTGCTCAGCTACTACGGCGCGATCCCTCCGGCCGAGGGCTACCCGAAGGTCAGGGCCTCGGCGCAGAAGGCGCTCGAGATCGAACCCTCGCTCGGCATCGCCCACACCTCGCTCGGATGTGTCAGCCTGTTCTACGACTGGAACGCCAAGGCGGCGCTGCATGCGTTCCAACGTGCCCTGGCCCTGAACCCGGAGCACGCTCGCACCCATCTCTGGTATTCCGAGTATCTGCGCGTGTCGGGCCGGTTCGACGAAGCGATCGCCGCGATGGAGCGCGCGCGGGCGCTCGACCCGCTGTCGCTGGTGGTGAACACGAGCCTCGGTCTCGTGCTCTTCTACGCCCGGCGCTTCGACGCTGCCGTGGCGCAGGCGCGCAAGACGCTCGAGATGGATCCGTATTTCGGCATCGCACATTGGGTGCTCGGCCTCGCCCTCGAGCAGCAGCACGACTACGAGGCGGCGATCACCGAGTTCCGGACGGCGTTGGGCCTATCCGGGCGCAGCACGTTGATGCTGGCCACTCTCGGGCACGCCTGCGCCAGGGCGCGGCACCGCGCCGATGCCCAGCACGTGCTCGACGAACTCCGTCGTCTCGCCACGCGGCGCCACGTCTCCCCGTACGCGCTGGCCGTCGTCCATGGCGGCCTCGAGAAGAAGGACGCCGCCCTCGCGTGCCTCGAGCAGGCCGTTGCCGAGCGCACCAGCTGGCTGTGCTACGCCGCCGTCAATCCGGTCCTCGACACGTTGAGAGGCGATCCCCGCTTCGAGGCGCTCGTGCTCCAGATCGGACTCTAAGTCCTTCGATGCACAGATACGGCTACGTCTTCGTGCCCTCAGGACTTCGTGCTGAGCGAGCAACACCGGCCGCGTGCGCCGAGTGCGGATTGTGGCCGTAGTTGCGGGTCGAAGTACTGAGCCCCCTGCGTCAGCGCTCGGGTGTGCGCTCGCTGTTGACGAGGCTCGCCCTCAGGTCCAGGAGCAGCCACCGGTGCTGTCTCACGGCAGACCGTTCCCGCGCCAGGAGTTCGATGAAACGGCTCACGCCGAGCGGCTCGTTCCCGTTGCCGTGCACGAGGACGATGCTCCCGTCGGTGGGCCATTCGCCCTTCGCGAGCCAGGCGTCGCTCCCGACCGGCACGAGCCCGAACGACACCACGGTCTCGACCAGTTCGCGCGACGACACCAGGCCGGGAAAGCGGAAGAACACGGACGGCACCAGGCCCTGCTCGATGAGCGCCCGCTCGGTGGCGAGCACTTCTTCGGTCATGTTCGTGCCCGGTTCGAGCAGGAAGTTCGACGCGAGCGGCCGCGAGCGATCCCAGAAATGGTTGAACGAGTGGTTCACCCAGGTGATCGCGAGCCGATTCGACCGAACGAGGCCGACCAGCCAGTCGAGGTCGGCGGGATGGGTGCGCAGCCACACGCCCGTGACCGCGACGGCCACGGGGACCGGCCGTTCGAGGCGCTCGAGCTGCTCGAGCAACGTCGTGAAGAGTCGCCGATCGAGCGGGTGGCGCGACGGACACAAATCCACCGTCAAGTTGATGCCCGGCTGGCCCCGTCGCAGATGCGTCACGCCGGCGTCTCTGAGGGCGCCCTCGTTGCGGCGGCCGTCTTCGAGGGCGCGGACGTACGTCGTGCCCGACAGGCGCGCGCGCAGCGTGGCCGCCGGCCAGGATTCGGTGCGGACGCCTTCGGCGGAGACCAGGCTGGTGAGCAGGGTGTCGGGATCGACCACGAGCAAGTACGGCCGACCCGCGACCGAGAAGGATCGTAACGCGACAGACCCCGCGGTGCCGCCCGGTCGGCGCACCAGGGCTGACGCGACGGCATAGGACTCGACGCGGCCGACAGCCGGCGCGGCCTGCGTCAGGTGGCGTCGCGGCGATCCGTCTGGTCTGGCGGACAGGTCGGAGGCGGTCGTCGCGACGCCCAGCGCGATGGCGACGACTCCCACGATGGCGCCCAAGAGCCGCTCCCGCACGAGGCTCCTTCTACTCTCCGGATCGGGCACGTGCCACGTCCTGCAGGACCTTCGACAGTTCCACCGCGTCAATGGGCTTCGACAGGTACCCGTCCATGCCCGCCTCCAGGCACCGCTCGCGATCGCCGGACATCGCATGTGCCGTCATGGCGTAGATCGGCACGTGCCGCGAACCGCCCGCCTCCTCGGCCCTGATGGCCCGCGTGGCCTCGAGGCCGTTCATCTCGGGCATCTGGACGTCCATCAGGATGAGATCGAACCGTTCGTGCCGCGCCCTCGCGACCGCCTCCGTGCCACTGACGACAAGCGACGCGCGGTGGCCGCGCTTCTCGAGGAGGCGAGTCGCCAGTTTCTGGTTCACGGCATTGTCCTCGGCGACGAGGACGCTCAACGCCACACCGTGCTCGCGGAGCGAGTGCCGCGTCACGAGCGTGGTCGAGATCTGCGCAACGTCCGGCCGAGGTCCGAGCACCGCGACGACGGTGTCCAGGAGGTCGGACTCCCGGATTGGTTTGGTGAGATACCCCTGAATGCCCGCCTGTCGGCACCGCGCCGCGTCACCCGGCTGTCCGGCCGATGTCAGCATGATCAGCGCCGGCGCCGCATGCGTGGGGTGTTGGCGGATCTGTCCAGCCACGGCAAACCCGTCCATCTCGGGCATCATGGCGTCGATGAGCGCCAGCCGGAACGGCGCGCCCGCGGCCACCGCTCCATCGAGAGCGGCGATTGCCGCCACGCCGCCATCGACACAGACCGGTTCCATCCTCCAACGGCGCAGCGTGTGGAGCAGCAGACGGCGGTTCACTTCGTGGTCGTCGACGACCAGCACGCGAAGGCCCACGAGCGTCTCATCGTCGGCGGGAACGAGTGCCGGAAGTTCGTGCGCCACGCCGAACTGGACGTCGAAGGAGAACGTGCTGCCACCGCTCGGACGGCTGGCGACTTCGATCCGCCCTCCCATCAGTGAGATCAGGCGCTGCGAAATCGCCAGGCCGAGACCGGTGCCGCCGTAGCGTCGCGTGGTCGATCCATCCACCTGCACGAACGCTCCGAAGATCGCCTCGAGCTTGTCGGCCGGAATCCCGATACCGGTGTCATGGACGCGAAATCGCAGCACGACATCTCCGTTGGCCGACTGCGGTGCGCCATCTGCGACTTCCACGCTCACCTCGCCCTCGTCGGTGAACTTGATGGCATTGCCCACGAGGTTGAGGAGCACCTGTCGCAGCCGCCCCGGATCGCCCACCACCTGATCGGGCACCGCGTCGGGCACGTGCCACATCAGTTCGAGGCCCTTCTGCTGTGCCCGCACGGCCAGGGTCTTCAGCGTGTCCACGATCAGGGCGCGGAGCCTGAATCCGACGCGTTCGAGATCGAGGCGGCCCGCCTCGATCTTCGAGAAGTCGAGGATGTCGTTGATGATGCTCAGCAATCCCTGCGCCGAATCCCGCACGGTGGAAAGATAGTCGGCTTGTTCGGCCGTCAGTTCCGTGGCGAGCGCCAGTTCGGTCATGCCGACGATGCCGTTCATCGGCGTCCGGATCTCGTGGCTCATATTCGCGAGGAACTCGCTCTTGGCCCGGTTCGCGCCCTCGGCGCGCTCCTTCGCCGCCTCGAGCGCGTCCTGCGTGGCCCTCCGCTCGGCGACCTCGGCCTGCAGCCGATCCTGCGCTTGCCGACGCTCGGCCACCTCGAGTTGCAGGGCGCGGGTCCGCTCGTCGACCATGCGCATCAACTCCCGCTCGCGGACACGAACGCTTCGCATGCGGAGGCCGTACGCCCCCGAAGTGGCGGCCACCAGTCCCGCCAGAATCAACGTCCAGAACCAGGTCGTCTGGTAGACATACGGCCGAAGCTCGAAGGCCGCCGATGCGCCGGTCTCGGACCATCCGAGCGGACTGCTGCTGGCGGTCACCCGGAATGTATACCGGCCCGGCGGCAGGTTCGTGTAGAACGCCGTGCGACGCCCCTGCGCCTCGTTCCAGGTCGTGTCGAAGCCGTCGAGGCGATAGCGATACCGTACCCGCTCGGGCGCGCCCAGACTGATCCCGGTGTACTGGAACTGAATCTCCCGACGTCCGGGCGGCAGGCTGGCGAGGCCGTACGGCGAATACTCGTTGCGGTCGGCCACGAGACGCTGGACGTGCACCAGCGGCGGCTGCGGGTGTTTCGTCAGGGATCCCGGATCGACCGCCACCGCGCCGGCTTGCGTCGAGAACCAGAGGCGGCCGTTGGACGCCCGCCAGGCCGAGGGCTGCGTGCCCCCATTGCATTCGCGTGCCCGCATCCCTTCCGCGTAGCCGTAGGTCGTTGATGTCACGGTGCGCAGCGCGCCGCGGGCGACCGAGCGCAGGTCCGCCTTGGACACCCGGAAGATGCCCTTGTTGCAGGTCATCCACAGGTAGCCGAGCCCATCGTCGAGGATGGCGTAGACCGAGTCGTCTGTCAGTCCGGTCTTGTACGTGATCGACCTGGCCGAACGGCCTTCGATTCGGACGAGGCCTCCGCCGCCGGTCCCGATCCACACCACGCCTTCGGCATCCTCCAGGATCGCGAACACCCGTTGCCGGGCCGATACGTCGGGGACCGTGACCGGCGTCAGACGTCCCTGCTCGAAGCGCACGGCACCGTAGCGCGTGCCGATCCAGAGGACACCCTGCCGGTCCAGCATGAGCGCTCGCACGTCGTTACTGGGCAGGCCGTCTCTGGTGGTCAGGACACTGACCCTGTTGTCGAAGAGGTGCACCAGGCCGTCGTTCACCGTGCCCACCCACAGGCTGCCGTCCGGCGCCGGAAACAGGGAGCGGATGAAGACGAGCGGCACGCCGGCCCGCTGACGATAGGTCGTGAGACGCCCGCCATCCAGGACCGACAAGCCGGTGTCGGTGCCGATCCACACGCGGCCCTTGCGATCGGAGACGATCGCGTTGATCTCGTTGCTGGAGAGTCCGTCGCGGGTCGTGAAGCCCCTTACGCCGCCCGGCGTCATGCGCCAGGCTCCGCCCCGATCCGTTCCAACCCAGATGGCGCCCGTCGAATCTTCGTGCACGCTCCACGCGCCGCCCGGCGCCAGGCCCTCGGGCGCGCCATAATTGAGGAAGACGCTGTCCTTCAGTCGGACCACGCCGCCGCCCTGCATGCCTGCCCAGAGGTTTCCATCGCGGTCGTTCATCAGGCTGGTGACGCGGTTGTACGGCAGGCCGTCGGCCTCGCTCAGCGTCGAGAACTGGCCCGCGTCGAATCGGGCCAGTCCGCCCGCGTCGGTGCCGATCCACAGCACGCCGTGGTCGTCGCGGATCAGCGCCCGAATGTACGGATTCGGCAGGCCGGATCCGGCGCCGAAGTGATCGACGCGGTCGCCCTGCCAGTGGTGCAGGCCGTCGCGTCCGCCGACCCACAAGCCACCCGCCCCGTCGTCGACGATGGCGGAGATCGGCGTCCGCGCGAGTGGATTGCCGCTCGGCAAGGGCACGACTCGGTCGCCTTGAAAGGCCACCAGCCCGCCTCCCGTGCCAACCCACAATCTACCGTCCGGCCCGCCGTAGATGGCCGCGACATCGTCGTGGGGCAGGCCGTCCCTTGTCGAGTAGGTTGTGAACCGCCCGCCGGCGAAGCGCGTGAGTCCACCCCCGAGGGTTCCAATCCAGAGCGTGCCCTTCGAGTCCTCGTAGAGGGCGTAGACATCCTCTCTCGGCAGGCCGTCCTTTGCCCTGTAGGCGGTGAAGCGGCCCTGTGCATAGCGAACGAGGCCTCCGCCGGTACCGATCCAAAGCGTTCCGTCGCGTCCCTCGACGATGCACTGGGTGGTGTTGTGGGGGTAGCCGGGGACGGTCGTCGTGTCGAACGCGGTGAACTCGACGCCATCGAACCTGATCAGGCCCTCCTGTGTGCCGATCCACAGGTAGCCATCCCTGGTTTGGGTGACGGCCAGGACGCCATTCTGCGGCAACCCGTCCTGAATCTGCCAGACTCGGCGGCTGTACTGGGTGAGGGCCCGCCCGCGCTCGAGGGCAAACGAGGGTGCCGCCACGGTCAGCACGACACAGACCGCAGCCAAGGCCAGAACGCCGGGCCGTGTGCCGACCAGGCCCACACCGCCGGTTGAACGCGGGTCAGTGGCCATAGGAAACCGTCGGGCGGGCGCAAGGCCCCCTCCTCTAGAAATCGTCATCGGACGTGCATGCTTGACCCCTGGGCCGTACCTTTGGCGCCAAACGCTGCCGGTTCGCACACGTTGAAGCCCTCCTCGCTGTCGACCGGTGTCGACTTCTTCCACGCCACGGAGCCGTCGATGTCGAGCACCCTGGCGGTGACAGGCAGCCCCGGTACCGTCCCGCCGGAGCAGGCATGGGCGGCCGCGGCATGGGCTTCCGCTCACCGCAGGTGCAGTTCCAGATCGGCTTCCTTCGGTCGCTCGCCGAGACGACCGGCGGGCGGGTGTTTCGAGCGAGTCCCCGGCTGTCGGTCGAGGAAGTGTTCCAGTTGGTTCTCGACGACGCGCGGTCGCGGCATGTGCTGACGTACTCGCCGGACAGACCTGCGTCGGGGTGGCACAAGCTGCAGGTCGAGCTGGCTGGCGCCAGGGGCGATGTGGTGGCACGCCGCGGCTACTTCGTGGCCGGCATTCATCGAGCCACTTCACGGCATCACCTCTCGAACCAGAACGGCCTGATGGGGCTGCGACCGAGCCGTGCTACCCTTCGACTCCGTTGTGTTGCGCGCCTGCCCAGCCCGTGGCGTGCGATGTCGTCCCGCTCCGTTCATCGCCGACCGGCGCCATGCCACGAGCTCGAGGCACAGGCGTGCGCACACGTGGAGAGTTACTCGCATGGCCACCAGGTTCGGGACAGAACCCATTCGTGTCGCGCCGCACCCCTGGATCTGGATGCTGCTCTACTTCCCGCTCGGGTTGGCCATCGGGTTCCCGTCGGTGGCGCTCGGATTCCTCGGGAGCCGTGCCGGTCTCGATGTCTCTGCCGTTGCCGCGATCGTCGGCATGACGTTTCTCGCCGGCGGGTGGAAGTTCCTCTGGGCACCGATTGGCGACTACACGCTGTCGCGCAAGACGTGGTACCTGATTGCCATCGCGTCCATCGCCATCGGCCTTGCCGTGATGACGGCGATCCCCATCTCCAAGGCCACCGCGCCGCTGCTCTCCGCCGTCACGCTGTTGACGACGGTGGCCGGAACGTTCAGCGCCTTCGCGACCGAAGGGCTGATGGCGCACAACGTGCCGACGGCCGCGCGCGGCCGGGCCGCGGGCTGGTTCCAGGCGGGCAACCAATTCGGCCAGACCGCCGGCGGGGGCATCGGGCTCTGGCTCGTGGAGCACTCGCCGGCGCCGTGGGTTGGGGGAGTGGTGCTCGCACTGATTCTCTGTGGCTGCGCGCTCGGGTTGATCGGCCTCGAAGAACCGCCGCGCCACATGGGTGACGCCTCCGTTGGTGCGCGTGTTCGCGATGCATGGCGCGAGTTGACCGACGTGCTGCGCGCCCGTGCCGGGCGGATTGCGCTCATTCTCGCGATCCTGCCCATCGGGACCGGCGCTGCGATGTTTCTCTTCAGTGCAATCGCGCAGGAGTTCCACGCTTCCTCCGACGTCGTCTCCGCGGTCCTCGGTCTGGGCGGCGGGGTGGCGATTGTGGCGGGTTGCTTCGTCGGCGGCCGGCTCGCCGATCGCGTGCCGAAGCCGACCGCGTACGCCGTATCCTGCGGCCTCGGCCTCGTGGCCTGCGTCGTGATGGCGCTGTCGCCGCGGACGTCTGCCGCCTACGGGGCGACCACGCTGCTCTACACATTCACGCTGGGGATGGTCACTGCATCGTTCACCGGACTCGTGCTGGCCATCATCGGCGAGAGCGCGGCGGCGACGAAGATCAACCTCTTCTTCGCGATCAACACGCTGTTCAGCCTCGGCATGCTGAGGCTGGTCGGCTGGGCACACGATGCCTGGTCCACCAACGGCATGCTGATGACCGAAGCGCTCGTCGGCGTGGCAGCCCTCGTGCTCTTCGTCCTGCTGGCCGGTCGCGTGCGCGGAGCCGAGGTGGCGTAGTCGCCCGGTCGCATCTCCTTTTCTGGTGGTACACGCGGTGCCGGTACGGAGGCCTGTCGGTGACGATGCTGACTGCGATTCAGGCGGACATCGTGACACTTGACGTCGATGCCATCGTGAACGCCGCGAACTCATCGCTACGCGGCGGCGGCGGCGTCGACGGTGCGATCCACCGGGCGGCTGGTCCGGCCCTGCTGGCCGAGTGCCGCGCGCTCGGCGGATGCCCGACGGGGGGACGCGAAGATCACGGGCGTCTACGGCTACCCGGTCGGGCTCGCAGCCGGTGTTGCCGTGGACAGCGTCCGCCGCGCGCCTCGCTCGGAGTCCGCGTTCGAACAGGTCATCTTCTGCTGCTTCTCGCGCCGTGACTTCGAGGTCTACGACCGGCTGCTGGCGTGAGCCGTTGTCCTCCGAGTCCGCACCATGACGGACAGATCGAGCGCCCAGGGCGAAGATCTCGCGCACATTCACGACAGAGGATACGGTGATCTGGCGAGGGACTGGTGTGACGCCGGACGTGGCCGTGACACCGGTGGGGGAAGTGTTGAACGACGCCTTCGACCCCGAGTGTTGCCCTTTCGTGGTATGAATCGCCGTCTGCCGAGGAGGCACATCGATGACAGAGACTACCGCCACGCCACGGGCCGGTGAGCAGCCGGTCATCCTCGTCGTCGGCAAGTAGCTACGAGTACGGGAAGATCTCCAAAGCCGTCAGCGGTCGCAGGATTGCTTCGTGGTGATCGTGGACCACGGAAAGGGTCGTCAACAAGGACTGCATCGAGGCGATCGCCGGCCTCGAAGGCGTCAAGAACGCACAGTGGTTCATCCGAAGCAAGATGCAGGATCCGGCCACCTGAGGCCTGGCCGGGAGTGGTGGCACGGCTCGAAACTCGGCCGAGCGGGTCTCGAACTGCTGGGCGAGTTGACGCGGACTTTCTGGTACAAGGATGGCAGACCGGTGTACGCGACGGCGGCGCGGTCCAATGCGCAGCGTTCGGGAAACTCGTCCCCCAGACCGCGGTGTGCAGTGGTCCTGTGCGACGACAACAAACTGTTCGGCATGGAGGTGATTGGACGCGGCAACGCGGCCGCCCACAGGCGTCGCAACTCAGTCGCGAAGCAAGCCCGGCACGCGTGTCACGTGGTGGACCTCGGCCAGCAAAAGGAGCGTGTCAATACCGGGCGCACGTCTGTGCTGTTCGCCAGCCTGATCGCCCAGTTCCTCAGTCCTGGATCGAAGCCGAAGGCCACGCTGGGCACCCAGTGCCAACGGGCCCTGGCCATTGCCTACGATTGGACGAAGACGTCCAGTGGGCCTGGCGGCCAGCCGTCGCATGCGAATCTGCTCGTCGACATCGGGTCGATGGGTTTGCAGCCGACGGGTCCCCAGTCGCCGCCGCAGCCAGCCGGCACCGGAGCATTGCGCGCTCCACGGTACGACGAGCTGTGGCGGGAGTGGATCGACTCCTCGAGGAATATTGGGACCATTGGAAACACGCTGCAACTCTGGCGGGCGGAGGGCTTCGAAGACGTCCGGGGCGACTGCATCTTCGCGTCGAACGTGCCGCACGTGGAGCGTTCCGCGGAACTCAGGCGGCATGTGCTGGTGCCGCCGGATTGGCTCACACCCGCATGGAGGACCAGGGCGGAGGCGACCAGGACGTTGGTGAAGGTCGAGCGACGCGCGCCCGGTCAGGAGGATTAGCTCTTCCGGCGCGGTCCACGTCGGTCGAGTAGAATGGCAATCCGATGAAGACACATATCCCGGTTGCTGCCGCCCTGTTCGTCCTGATCGTGGCCCCGCTGTCCGCCCAGTTGCCGGGCGACCGACCCGCGCCGAACCCTCACGCGACCCGGTCGGTCGTGATGGCGCGCCGCGGCCTGATTGCGACCAGCCAGCCCCTCGCGTCGGCGGCCGGCCTCCAGGTCCTGCGCGAAGGCGGCAACGCCATCGATGCGGCGGTCACGGCTGCGGCCGTCCTCTCGGTCGTCGAGCCGACCATGAATGGCATCGGCGGCGACCTGTTCGCGATTGTCTACGATGCTCGAACCAAGCGCCTCACGGGCCTCAACGCCAGCGGGCGCGCGGGGCGGAACGCGACGCCCGAGGAATTTGCGCGACGCGGTCTGACGGCGGTGCCGGAACGCGGCGTCCTGGCCGTCACCGTGCCCGGCGTCATCGACGGGTGGAGCGAACTGCTCGTGCGCCACGGGACGGTTTCATTGGCGCGCGCGCTCGCTCCGGCGGTCGAGTACGCCCGCGACGGATTCCCGGTATCGGAGATCATCGCCCACCAGTGGCGGCAGACAGCGAAGGATCTCCGGGGCGACCCGGCGGCCGCGCGCACGTTCCTGCTCGATGGGCACGCACCCGCGGTCGGACAGATCTTCCGAAACCCGAACCTGGCAAAGACGCTCGAGCAGATTGCGGCGGGAGGTCGAGACGCCTTCTACCGCGGCTCCGTGGCGGCGGCCATCGTGGCCGATATCAAGCAACGTCAGGGTCTGCTCGATGAGCGCGACTTCGCCGAGCATCGCTCGGACTGGGTCGAACCGATCAGCACGACGTACCGCGGTCACGAGGTGTTCGAACTGCCGCTCAACACACAGGGTTTCGTGACGCTCGAGATGCTCAATATCCTGGAGGGCTACAACCTGGCCGGGCTCGGCCACAATTCCGCCGAGTATCTGCATCTGCTCGTCGAGGCGAACCGGATCGCGTTCGCCGACCGCAACGCGTACCTCGCCGACGCCGGCGCCGTGCCGCCGGCGGTGCAGACGATGCTGATTTCGAAGGTCTACGCGGCCGAGAGACGGAAGGAGATTGCGCGCGACCGGGCTGCGGGGGCCTACCCGGCGGGGCGCCTTCCGGGCGCATCTGCGCCGCCGGCCGGCACCTTCGAGATCACCGCGACGGGCGACACGATCTACCTCACCGCGGCCGACGGACAGGGCAATGTGATCTCGCTGATCCAGTCCCTGTACGACGCGTTCGGCGCGGCGGTCGTCGCCGGGGACACGGGGATTGCGCTCCAGAACCGCGGCACGTTGTTCACGCTGGCGGCCGGGCACCCGAACCAGATCGCGCCGCGCAAGCGGCCATTCCACACGCTCGTACCCGCGATGGTGATGAAGGACGGTCGGCCGTGGCTGTCGTTCGGCGTGATGGGCGGCGACATGCAGCCGCAGGGCCACGTGCAGGTGCTGCTCAACCTGATCGACTTCGGCATGAACGTGCAGGAAGCCGGAGAGGCGGCCCGCTACCGGCTCGCGACGGCCGGGGTGGCGCTCGAATCGGCCATCGGTGTCGAAGCGCGCAACGGATTGACATCGCGCGGGCACACGCTGATCGCGGGGTTCAACATGTGGGGCGGGTTCCAGGGCATTTTGATCGACCCGCGCAGCGGGGTGTTGATGGGCGGGTCCGATCCGCGCAAGGACGGCCTCGCCATCGGCTTCTGAACGACACTGCTGGAGGGAGCGTCATGGTCAACCGTCTGCGTGCTGTTGTCGGGGCCGTCCGAGTCGGCGCGGTCTTGCCCGTTCTGGTCGTCGCGCTCTTCGCCCTGCTCGTCAACACGACTGCCGTCGATGCGCGCGTCGTCAAGGTGGTGGTCGATTCGCGGGCGGCCGTCGCGGGCGGTCTCGCGTTCGGTGCCGCCGGCGCGTACGAGCGGATCGCTGGACGCGTCTTCTACGCCTTCGATCCGTCGAACCCGCAGGACCGGCAGATTGTCGATCTCTCGCTCGCGCCCCGCAATGCGGCTGGGGAGGTCGAGGCCTGGGGCGAGGTCGTCATCCTGCGTCCGGTCGATGCGTCGCGCAGCAGCGGGCTCACCCTGGTCGACGTGACGAACCGCGGCAACCAGACGACCTTCGTGTTTCACCTGGGCGCGCGGCGTGACCTGGCGCCCGACTCGCCCGAGTACTACGGCGACGCGCTCCTGCTGAGACGCGGTGTGACCATCGTCGCCATCGGCTGGCAGTGGGATGTGCCACCGCAGGCCGGCCTCCTGCACTTCCATCCGCCAGCCGTCGGCGGCGCCGACCATCCCGTCACGGGCATGGTGAGGTGCGACGTCACCGTTGACACGCCGACGCGGACGATCTCGTTGGGACACACCGTGGGGGCGTCACGGGCACTGGCCTATCCGGTGGCCGACCAGGATGACGCGGCGAACGTGCTGACCGTGCGCGACGACCCGGTCGGGGAGCGTCGCGTCGTGCCGCGGTCGGCTTGGCGGTTCGCGCGAGAAGATGGCGCCGGAACGGTCACTGACGATCCGCGCTCCATCTACATGGCCGACGGATTCCAACCGGGGAAGATCTACGAGGCGGTCTATCGCGCGAAGGAGGCGGTGGTCGTCGGGACGGGATTGGCGGCGGTGCGGGACATCATCTCGTTCCTGAAATACGACCCGTCGAGCCCGGCGCCGACGCGATTCGGGATCGCCTACGGGGTGTCGCAAACGGGGCGCCTGCTCCGGCACTTCCTCTATCAGGGATTCAACGCGGACGAGCAGGGCCGCCGAGCCTACGACGGCATCTTCTCACACACTGCCGGGGCGGGACGGGGAAGCTTCAACCACCGGTTCGCCCAACCCTCGCGCGACGCGCAGCCGTACACGACGTTCTTCTACCCGACAGATGTTTTCCCCTTCACCAGCGTCGAGGAAGTCGATCCCGACACGGGTGCGCGCGATGGGCTGCTGTCGCACGCGGGTCCAACGGCCAACCTGCCAAAGGTGTTCTACGTGGACGGTGGCTACGAGTACTGGGGGCGTGCGGCGTCGCTGACGCACACGACAGTGGACGGTCGGCACGACGTGGGATTCACGCGGCGCGAGCGCCGCTACGTCATCGCGTCGGCGCAGCATTCCAGCCCCGCGCCGTTCCCGCCGCCGCCTGCCTCTCGCGACCAGGCGGCGCCGTCGTACCGCGGCAACGTGATGGACCAGCGGCTCGCGCTGCGGGCGCTCTTCGTCGCGCTCTCCGATTGGGTGGTGCGCGGAACCCTTCCTCCTCCGTCTTCGTATCCCACCCTTGCGCGCGGCGAGTTGACGTCGTCCGACCGGCTGACGTTCCCGAAGATACCTGGCGTTGCGGTGGCGCGCATCCCGGCGCAGCCGTACCGCATGGACTTCGGCCCCCACTGGACGGACGGCATCGTCGAACTCGAACCGCCTCGTCTCGGCGCGCCGTTCAAGGTGCTCGTGCCCCGCGTGGACGGCTTCGGGAACGACGCAGCCGGCATCCGCAGCGTGGAACTTCGCGTGCCGCTGGCGACCTACCTGCCGTGGCACCTTCGCACCGGGCTGCCGGCGGGAACGGATCGGCTGATGAGTTTCACGGGGACGTTCATCCCGCTTCCCCGGACAGAACGCGGCCGGACAGCCAGCGGTGACGCACGTCCGGCCATTGCGCGTCTGTACCCGAGCCGGGCCGCGTTCCTGACGCGCGTCGATGCGGCTTCGCGCACCCTCGTGCGCGAGCGGTTCATGCTGCCCGGCGACGTCCCTGCCGCCCGCCAGCGGATGGCCGAGACGTGGGACTGGATCGCGCAACAGGATCAGTGACCTGTCGGCCCACCGTGATGACGAGAGGACAGCCATGCACTACCTGTTGTTCTATGACGCCGCCCCGGGGTACGTGGAACGGCGAGCCGAGTTCCGCTCTGCGCATCTGGCGCTGGCCTGGCAGGCGCACGCCCGCAGGGAACTGGTCCTCGGTGGGGCGCTCTCGGATCCGATCGACGGAGCCGTACTCCTCTTTCAAGGCGACTCGCCGGCCGTGGCCGAGCGCTTCGCGGCTGCGGACCCCTACGTGCGAAACGGCCTCGTCTCGAGCTGGCGCGTCCGCGCATGGACGACGGTCGTGGGGGACGACGCGGCGACGCCGATCCGGCCGCCCTCGTAGGCGACGTGGCCGACCGGCGATCTTGACGACAGGCGTGAGCGTGTTCATCCAGGAGAACGACGATGGTGGCAGCGCAGGGCGCCGACCTGTTCTACTCCACGCGCGGCATTGGTCCCGCGTGCCTGGTCCTGACCAGCATTGGCACGAAGCCCTACGAGCGTCTCACGCCCTCGCAACTGAGCGACAGATTCACGCTCGTCTACGTTGACCTGCGCGGCGCCGGGCGGTCGACGGGCGAGCCCGCGGACCTCACCTTCGACGTGCTCGCCGCCGACCTGGAAGCGGTCCGTGCGGATCTCGGGGTCGAGCGCGTCGCCGTTCTGGGGCACTCGATCCTCGGCGCGCTCGCGATCGAGTACGGCCGACGGTGCCCATCCACCGTCTCGCATGTGATTGCCGTGGGCACGCCGCCTCGGGGCGACATGGCCTGGCTCTCGTCCCATGCGGCGTCGTTCTTCGAGCGGGATGCCTCCGACGATCGAAAGCGGCTGTATCGAGCGAACCTGGCCGCGCTGCCTCCGGATGCCACCATGGGTCAGGTGATGGCTGCCCAGACACCGATGCGCTTCTTCGACCCGAGCGTCGATGCTGCGACGTTGTTCGAGGGAGCGGAGGTCAAGCGGCCGTTCTTCGCGCACCTCCTCGGACCGCTCACGGCCACGTGGGATGTGACGGTCGACCCGGGTTCGTTGCAGGTGCCGGTCTTCATCGCTCACGGGCGGTACGATTACACCGTTCCGCACGCGCTGTGGGACGAGGTTGTACCCACGCTTCCACACGCCGTGCTGCAGGTCTTCGAGCGCAGCGGTCATCAACCGTTCTTCGAAGAGCCCGATCGATTCGTGGAGGGCCTGACGAGCTGGATGGCGAGTCAGGGGTCGTTGACTCGCTAGGCCGGCGGCGGCGCATCCCATGTTCAACACCGTCCTCTGGCTCGTCGTTGCCGCCTTCCCAACCTCGGAGATCGTGCTGGCGTTGTTCAAACGCTCTGATTCACGGTCCGCGCAGCCCGAGGATCGCGGCTCGATGCGGCTGCTGTGGCTCGCGATCACGCTCGGTGTCGCCGCGGCGATCGCCGTTGCGCCGATGCGCGCCTTCAGGCTTCCGTTCCCCGGCGACATCGTTCGTGCGCTTGGGGTCGCCGTTCTCGCCGGGGGACTCGTTCTGCGCTGGGTTTCGATCGTCACGCTGGGCCGGCTGTTCACCGTCGACGTCGCCATTCAGCAGAACCACAGCCTGGTCGAACGAGGTCCCTACCGCTTCGTCCGCCACCCCTCCTACTCTGGCCTCCTCGTGGCGTTTCTGGGCCTGGGCTTGTTCTACGTCAACTGGCTCAGCCTGCTCGTACTGATGGTGCCCGTGACGCTGGCCGTCATCAATCGCATTGCCAGGGAGGAACAAGCGCTGGTCGCCGCTCTCGGCCCGGCGTATTCCGCCTACTGTTCCCGCACCAAGCGATTGTTTCCAAGCCTGTTCTAGCAGCGAGACGGAACACGCGTCGGATTGACGGTCACCGGCTGGAACTCGTCGGAGGGTGTACACTCGACCGTCACGTCGAGGCGCGTCTCGAGGATCAGCGGGCAGAGACTTCGACACCTGCGGACACCTCATCATGATCTATCGGACCTAGCGGAGCCCAATGACGACCCGGTCGAAGAAGCCGCCCGCCGGCAACGTCGACGGACCTCCCACCAAGGCGGCCCTCACCGCCATGCTCGGGAGCGCACGTCAGGCATTCGATGCGCTCGCCACCCGCACGGCCGGCGTCACGGCCGAGTGGAAGCGATACTCGAAGACGACGCCCTGGGTGCTCAAGCTGA
>DASXVO010000077.1 GCA_036504215.1 Vicinamibacterales bacterium
GACTCCTGGCTCCTTCTACCCCTCAGGGTTTAGAAGATGTTCCAGAGGTACTGGTTCGTCACCTCGTGATGGAACTGCACCTCGGAGGTCTTGATGAGCGCGCCCAGCGCCTTGGGGCAGCGGTCCGCCTGGAGTTGCTTCACTTCCGCGAACTTCGAGTGGACGCCCTCGCCGAGCAGTTCCATCGCCAGGCGGCTGCCCTTGAACAACCTGATCGCGTCGTAGATGTTGTCCGGCAGGAAGCGCGTGCGCGAGCGGCGGATCTCGGTCTCGGCGTCCTCGGGGAGCGGTGCCTCGAGGCCGGCGCGGAGGAGCGAGTAAATGGCCAGATAGGGGTTCGCGTCGGGTGCCATCGAGCGGACCTCGATCCGCGCCGACTTCTCGTTGGCGAGCGGGATCCGGATCATCGCGCCCCGGTTGATCGCCGACGCCTTGATCTGGTTCGGCGCCTCGAAGTGCGGATCGAGGCGGCGGTAGGCGTTGACACTCGAGTTGAGGATCAGGCAGACGTCATTCGCGCTCGCGAGGATCCGGTCCACGAAGCTCCACCCGAGCGCCGAGAGATGATCCTCGCCGTTCGGATCCCAGAACAGATTGCAGCCGTCGCGTGTCAACGACAGATTGGTGTGCATGCCGCTGCCGTTGACGCTGGTCACGGGCTTGGGCAGGAAACACGCGGTCATGTCCATCTGCTGCGCAACCTGGCGGCAGATGAGCTTGTAGAGCTGCACCTGGTCGGCCGCGACGCAGGCTTCTGTATAGGAGTAGTTCATCTCGAACTGCGACGGGGCGACCTCGGGGTGGTCCTTCTCGTTCGCAAACCCGAGCGCACGCTGCACCTCGGCCGACATGTCGATGAAGCGCCGCAACCCATCTCCCGGGAGCGAGTGGTAGTAGCCGCCGGTCGAGAGGAACTCGAACTGGCCGGTCGCGGGAAACTGCCGCTCCGCATCGCGGCCCTTGAACAGAAAGCCTTCGATCTCGTTCGACACGTGCGCCACGGTGCCGTCCCGCGCGAAAAGCGTCTTGGTGTAGCTCCTGAGCCGCGTGCGCATATCCGCCGGATACGGCGCACCGTCCCGTTCTTCGACGAGCCCGAACACCAGAACCTTGCCGGGACCGAAGATGTCGGCCGGCAGCCAGTAGAAGGCGCTCCAATCCACCGCCAGCCTGAGGTCCGACTCCGCCTGCTGTGAGAACCCACGGATCGACGACCCGTCGAACGTCAGGTTGTCCGACGCCCCGAGCAGGAACTTCTTGTCGTAGTCGAGCATGTGGAAGCGGCCTTCGAGGTCGGTGAAACACACGGTCACCGCCTTGATGCGCTTCTCGTCCGCCAGGTACTTCTGCCGCTCCTCACGGATCTGGTCCACCGGCGCGCCGGCAAGGCGCTGGCGCTTGGCCACCAGGTTCATCTCCTCGAGCTTGTCGTAGGGAATCTCCAGGAAGTCGCGGAGCGGCGTTTTGTCCATCACTCACCTCTTTGCGTACTTAACGTGACGTGCTTAATGTTATCGGCGCACATGTTAACATCACGAACGCGTCAGTCAATGCTAAGAAACGAGATATTTAGATGTGACTGCGAATTAGGTCACTTGGCAGATGACCTGGGCATGGCGGGTGAGGGCACCGTAGACCGGCATCCGCGGATCGGGCTACGGATCGAGCTTCACCGCGAGCAGTTCCTTGACGGCCGCGACGTCGGCCATGGTCCTGACCATCACCCTCACCGGCCGGCCCTCCACGTAGATTCTGGCCGAGCGGATCTCGGCGCGCACGCGCTTCGACACGCGCCCCGACAGCGCCGCCGCGACCGCCAGTTCGCC
>DASXVO010000078.1 GCA_036504215.1 Vicinamibacterales bacterium
CGGTCCCCGCGCAACGCCGCCACCGCCACTTTCGCCTTGAACTCCGCACTGTGCAGTCGTCGTTTGGCCATCGTCGGCACTCCCTCTTCCGGGCCGACGATCTTAACTTACGCGGCTGTCCAGTTTTCGGGGTCCACTATAGGTGACGTCTTCACGAGGCGCATTGCGCTTGAAACGATCGGGTTCACCCGGCTGGCGCTCGCTATGGCCACCGCCTGCCACCTTCGCGCGGTCTTGGGATATGCGAGCCACTACCAGATGGGCGATGCCGCTCGCGAGTGCCGCGAAGGAGTGGCACGTATTGACCGTTGGGTCGAAGAAGTATCTGAAGATGTGGGCGGAATTCCAACTGTGAGCTAGCCTCGATTTCCACGGTGCGGGAATTGGCTAACGCGCCGGCGGTCAGGCGAACCGGAGGGCGAGCGTCTTGCCGCCGAACCAGGGCATGGGCGTCGGCTGGTCGGCCAGGCCAGAGGCGACCAGGTAGGCGGAAGGATTCAACGAGGTGTTCCTGGGCCAACATGCTTGGTTCGCGATCAGAATCGGCGGGGGCATGCTGAACCGCATCAAGTACATTGCGGCCTATCAGACCGCGCCCGTATCGGCGATTACTCACTTCCGCGACCGTGAAGCAGATCGAGCCATACGGGGACGAAGGAAAGTACCGTCTCGTGTTCAGTGAACCAGCCAAGCCGATTGGCCCGATCCCGTTCGCAGACACGACAACGGGCTCGATGCAGGGGCCGCGATACACGAGCCTGAGACGCCTACTGGCAGCGACGAAAGCAGGCCGGCGACGGAGCTTCCCGGCTCTACCACGGGGACAGTTTCGAGATTCTGCCGACGCTCCCCGACAAGAGCGTCGATTGCGTCTGGACAGACCCGCCCTACCTTCTGTCGAACGACGGAATCACCTGCGTCGCAGGCAAGATGGTGAAGGTGAACAAGGGGGAGTGGGACCGAAGCCGCGGTGTGGACCTTGATCACGAATTCAACCGGAGTTGGTTGGCAGAGTGCTATCGGCTACACCAGTGCCGAGGGTACGCCCGGAAGGTGCCAAATGCATGATGTGAGCCCGTACGGCTCTTCCACCGTAGGCGGACCCGCTGGAGATCTCGCAGGCAAGGTAGCTGGTTCAGGAACGGTTGAAGTTGACCATAGACCCACGGCGCGCAGCCTCGTTCCATCTCGGCTTCGGACGGCGTGTCAACGGCGACGAACAGCTTGTCCGGAATCACGATGTTCGAAGGCATCCCATGGCCTTTCCTGTTGTCGCGATCGTGCGCCTGCCTGAGTGTCGTCCATTCGTCAGTTCACGATGCTTACGCGGTGGTTCAAGAACCTCTGGAGCGGCGGATTGGCTGGCGGGCTGTTCTGCAACTCGGCGTAGATGTGTCCGGACCTCCAGTCTATAATACCGTCCTTGTCGAGGCCAAGAAGCGCAGGCAATACGTTGTTGTCGAGCAACTGAATCGGGACGCCGTGGCGCGCAGTAACCGGGGGACACCCGGTGATGAAGCCGTCGGATAGCGGCTTCCAGACGACCGACTGCTACAGGCGGGAGGAATCACCGCAGTCCTCCCTCGTGACCGTCTCACATCAGAGCTTGGGGCCATATCATGACGAAAGAGAGGAATGGTGAAGTCGAAAATACCGGGCAGTGTGCTCTCATGGTGAAAGGGCAGTACAAGGCTTGGGGGCCCACGCTTGTGCTGCTGCGGAGCGTAGTCGTCGTCCTGGTCCTGTGGCTCAGCAGCGCAGCAGCCACCGCCCAAACGATGGCGGTCTCTCAGGCGAACGCGGGACCGTCGCCAGCGAATTCGGCCGCCGGCAAAATGCGGATCGCTCCGCAGGTCGACGACGCGTGGCCGTTCTCGGAAGGCTTGGCGAGGGTCAAGCAGAACGGCAAGTGGGGATTCATCGACAAGGCGGGGGCCTTGGCCATCCCTCCCTCGTTCGAAGAAGCTGAGTCGTTCTCGGAAGGCTTGGCGAGGGTCAAGCAGAACGGCAAGTGGGGATTCATCGACAGAGCCGGGAAGGTGGTCGTCGCTCCCGGGTACCAAGATGCCCGGCGCTTCACCGAAGGGCTCGCTGCAGTCACGCTGGACGGCAAGTGGGGATTTATCGACAAAGCTGGGTCAATCGTCATCCCGCCGACGTTCAAGCGCGCTAGTGTCTTCACTGATGGGCTGGCGGCGGTCACCGTGCCTTGGGGGCTGGGCGCCTTCCAGTATCGCTACATCGACAGGACGGGAGCGGTCGTGATCAAGTCGGTTGGCGACGAGTACTTCGACTGGGCCAACGAATTCAGTGAAGGGCGCGCGATAGTCTGCCACCGCTTGACCTGCCGGATGATCGATAAGACCGGGAAGATCGTGGTCGACGGGCTCTCTGCCTCAAGTACGCTGCTATTGGGATTCAGTGAAGGTCGGTCCGCGTTCTTGTCCGCGAAAGACAAGTTCCTGGGCTCAGAGGTACGCAAACGAAAGGTGGGCTTCCTCGACACGAACGGGGCGATTGTTCAATCTCCGTCGCTTGATCAGTCCTTTCTACTGCTGGAATATCCCTACCAGCAGTCCGTAGTGCATCCATCCCAGATGCAACGATTCGTCTTCTCCGAAGGCCTGGCAGCGGTCGAGCAGGACGGCAAGTGGGGCTTCATCGACAAGGCAGGCGCGATGGCCATTCCAGCCACGTTCAATGGGGCGCACCGATTCTCCGAAGGGCTTGCCGTGGTGATCGACACGACGGGCTATCGTCAAAGGGGATTGACACGCCGCAGCGGCGCGGTAGGCGTATACGGATACGTGGACAAGACTGGAACCATGGTCATCGGTCCGTATGTCCTCGACGACTGGGGCATCAAATTGAAGGAAGCTTCTGAGGGGCTGGCGCCAGTCGTTGTCAACGGCAAGTGGGGTTATGCCAGCAGGGACTAGTAGAGGCCGGACCTCGGTCTGTCAGATCTTCACCCGGCGGAAATGTCAGATTTTGGACCGGCGTTGACAGCGGGCGGCCCGGACGGCCGGACTTCTACCTCAGACCGCTGCCGGCGCCCAAGCGTGCGTGCCGCTACGTTGGCCCAGGCTTTGGTTCGATGTTGCGACGACGGCCGACGGGGAGACCACCACAAGGGCAGCGATCGGCCTAACGTAACCTCCGGGCGACGGGCCGTCGCTTGGGTTGATTTGGGTTTTTGCGGACGTCGCAGCGGATCGCAAGAGATCGCTTCAGATCAATGGCCCTCAGTAAAGATAGGGTCTGATCGCTTCAGATCGTCGTTTCGACACGCCTGTTAACCGGGGGGGTGCCCGCCTCCGCTCACGGCGTCGCGTGCTCCAGCCGTGAGCTACGGCGAGGTCTCGCCGGAGCTTCGGACCCGCACCAGGCGACCGGTTCCGAAGCGGAGGCGGATAGGTTCGAGTCCTACATGAGGAGCCAATCCTTTCAACAACTTACACGGACGAGCTAAGCCAACTTCACCACATCTCACCACAGACTTCACCACAACCTCACCACGAACCTTGCGTCGCCGCCTTCGAACATCCCCCATCGGCTGCGACGTCGTCTCCCTGATAGAAGCCACTCTCGAGAACGGGCCGCTCCCCGGCGTCGGCATGGTGATTAGGACCTCGGTGCACACAAAAGGCGGAGATGTGTCCGGTGTTGTGCCTTGTCCGTTACTAACGGACATGCGATAATCACGGCCATGGAGCGCACCAGGAATCGCGAACCGGATCTGGCCGGCTACCTTGACCACATCCGCGATCTTCCGTTCATCCGGGACCTTCGGATTGACTGGCAGACGGAGCGGGGCGAGCGCCAGGTCGACGGCATCGTTACGCTTCGCACACCCAGACGGACATTCACGCTGGGCCTCGAAGTGAAGCGCACCTTCCTCGACCGTGCCGCGACCAGCGGGCTGATTGCCGAGCATCTCCGGCTTCAGCGCGAGCGCCGGCTGCCGCTGTTGCTGGCGGCCCGCTACGTCCCTCGCCCGACCGGCGAGCGTCTCGTCGAGGCGGGCGTGAACTTCGTCGATCGTGCGGGAAACATCCATCTCAAGCTCGGCGACGATCACAACATCTTGGTTCTGGGGCGCCGGGCTGTGCAGCCCGCTCCGATGGCGCGTCGACCGAGCCCGGCCTTGATCCAGATCCTCTTTGCGCTGCTGGCCGACGCGGCGTCGGCGGCGTGGCCGGTTCGCGCCCTCGCCGAAGCGGCCGGAATCGGGAGAACCGCGGCGGCAGCGGCCCGGCAACGTCTTGTCGCTGAAAAGGTCCTGCAGCATCAGCGAGGCACCTATCGCCTCGCCGATCGGAAGCGTTTGGCGGACCAATTCGTCGACGGGTACACCCGCATCCTCCGGTCGCATCTCGTCATCGGGCATTTCAGGGCGCCTGAGCGTTCGCCGGAACTGCTGCTCGAGCACTTTGGCCGCTTGGCAAAGCGTACCGACTTGGTTTGGGCAGTCACGGGAGGACAGGCGGCCTACGCGCTGCAGCACTTCTACCGTGACGACCAGATCCAGGTGTTCAGCACGACTCCGTCGCCGGAGTTGATGCGGGAACTAC
This sequence comes from Vicinamibacterales bacterium, assembly GCA_036504215.1. Taxonomy (NCBI): domain Bacteria; kingdom Pseudomonadati; phylum Acidobacteriota; class Vicinamibacteria; order Vicinamibacterales; species Vicinamibacterales bacterium. Next base: position 4,575 of record DASXVO010000078.1, read on the forward strand.
GCCTTGTTCCCGATCGGGAAGGCCCGATCGTGCTCTTGCGTGCCTTCAGCAGCTACTGCGCATGGCGCCAGGTGGGGGACATCTGGGTGGCGCATCCGTGGCTGATCTACGCCGAGTTACTCCACCAGGGCGAGCCGCGATCTCTCGAAGCGGCCGATCAGCTTCGCGAGGAGTACCTCGGGCAATGATGATGCTCCTGGCAGAACAGGCCGACGCGGTCCGTCAGATCCAGAACATCTGCGACCGGCTCACCGTGGACGTCGTCGTCATCGGCGCGGTCGCGTACCGTCTGTGGGTCCAGGACCAGTATCGAATGACCGAGGACGTGGACCTGGTCGTCGCACTCGATCTGGTCGACCTGCCTCGCCTAACGGAACCTCTGATCGCCAGCGGGTGGCGCCAAGACCCGCGCCGCGAGCACCGTTGGATCTCGCCCAGCCGCGCGCGGATCGACCTGCTACCCGCAGGTGCTCGAGCACGCCGAGACCGGTACTTGGACTGGCCGCGTGCCGAAACGAGGATGAGCCTCGTCGGCTTCGATCACGTCTTCCAGGACGCCGTCGAGCGAGAACTTGCCCGGGGACTGGTGGGGAAGGTCGTTCCACTCGTCGTCCTGACGCTGCTGAAGATCGTCTCCTATCTCGATCAGCCTGCGGCTCGACAAAAGGATCTCGACGATTTCGCTGCCATCGTAGAGGACTACGAGAAAGATGGTGAGCGGCGGTTCACCGACGAAGTGCTCGACGCTGGCGTCGACTACAGCGAAGCGGGTGCGCACCTTCTGGGCCGAGATCTTGCCCGCCTTTGTACCAAGGATGATGAACGCGATGCGGTCGAACGGTTCCTCGACGCAATTCGCCAGGGCGGTCCAGCCGCGCGCCCTGAACGCGGACGATCGCCGCGATGTCGCGCCACTGCCTGTCGGATGCCGCCCCCCCCAGGCGATACCAACGCAGCTTCTGCAGGAGGATGTCCTCGGGCGGGTGTATGTACAGGCACCTCCCGTCGCCGAGATCGACCGGCATCCGGCGGGCCAGTTGGCGAGCATCGAGGGGTGTGCCGCCAGCGACGAACAGGTCCACTTTCAGCTACGTGGCCTGGTGAATCAAGTTGGTGCTCGACCGCGTCCGGACGGCGCGACGCAGCGAGTCGGCATCGATGTAGAACTCCGCCGAGAGAGCCGCCACCAGGGCGTCAATGTGCCGTTCCTCGAGGGCGACGACGATGTCGATGTCGACCGTGGAGCGGGGTTCTCCGGCGAAGGAACTGGCGATCGAGCCCCCGATGGTGTGCCGGATGTGCAGGGCGTCCAGCTGGCGTACAACCAGAAGCGCCGTCTCGATCGGATCGATGGCCGCCGTCATCGGGAGATCACCGCGGCCGCGTCCTGGTAGGCCCGGCGCGCCAGATCCGGCCCCAGCACGATGACAGCCACCCGCAGGAAGTGCTCGCGAGGCGTCGCGCCAGGGTGTCGCTGCCGGACTCCCGCAGACGTCATCTCCCAGGCCGCGCGGGTCAGGCCCGTCACCAGTGCGGCCTTCTGCGCCGGCGACATCTGCCGCCACGATTCGACTTGTCGGCGCTCGATGTCCGGTGACGTGTCGAGGCTGAGCGGCGTCTGCACCACGCCCGCGATTATACCAGCGCCGTCGGTCCAACCGCTGTCGAGAGCCGGCCACAGGAGGCGGACGTCCCCATCGTCGCCATCGTCAGGGTTGGCAGCCCGTATGGTGGAAGTCGCGGCGCAGCACCGAGGGCGACGATGCGCCCAGCCGGCAAGGCGCGACGACTGAGGGCGCGTGCGTCACGAGCAGAAGAACTACCGGCTGTTGTCGCAGTTTGTAGGTCCCGGAGAGGTGGGAGGAACCAACCATACCGTGTCGCAGGCTTTGGGCTTACTATCAGATCTGCGCGGTCCGGGGGCGACGACGCCTTCCTCGGCCCCCTCCGCGACGAGCGGCGCTCGCGCCTTCATTCCGGCACTATGGGGAGGATCCGATGAACGACACTCGATCGACGAGCTGGATCCGGGTGATGGAAGAGAAGGAGTTGCCCGAAGGCGGCACGGCGCCCGTGTATCCGCTCGGGATCAATGTCGTGCTCGCGCGCGTCGGTGGAACCGTGTACGCGGTGTCCGGGAAATGCGCGCACATGTCCTGCCCGCTCTTCACCGGGAGCCTCGACGGCCATACCCTGACCTGTCCGTGCCACGACTGGCGCTTCGATGTGAGGACCGGACGATTCCTCGATGCTCCGGAACTCGGCCTGGCGGTCTACCTCGTCAAGGCCGAGGGGGGCAGCCTGTTCGTGAAACTCGACTGAGAGGAGGGCGTAATGAAGAAAGTCACGATGTACACCTTGTCGACCTGCCCCTGGTGCAGGAAGACCAAGAAGTTCTTCACCGAACACAACATCCCGTACGACTTCATCGACTACGACCTCGCCGACACCGCGACCCAGGCGAGGATCATGCGGGAACTCGACGCGGAGGGAGCCAGTGGCTTCCCGTTCGTGCGGATTGACGACACCGTGATTGTCGGATACCAGCCGGACCGTTACGCAACAGTCCTGGGCGTGTAGGGTGGGGCCGCATGAACACCGAATCCAGAAAGCAGGCGCTCCGCTTCTTCTTCAGCCGGGTCGTCGAGCCGATGGGCTTCAAGTTCACGCCGGACACCGACCTGGCGGACTTCCTCCTCGAGCAGGAGGTGATGCTCGAAGGCAAGCACGGCATCCCCTTCTGTCCCTGTCAGCCGCTGACGCCCGACCGCGACCGCAACATGCGCATCGTCTGTCCGTGCATTCCGTTTCACCGGAAACATTTTGACGCCATGAGACGCTGCTGGTGCGGGTTGTACGTGCACGAGGACGTGACCGACCCAGACAGCCTGCCGCAGCGATCGGCGAAGGAGTTGGGCATTGAATGACAGTTTCATCCGGGCCATCAAGACCGATGAGGTGGCCGCCGGAGGCATGAAGGCGGTCGTGGTGAACGGCCTCGAGATCGTCGTCTGCAATTGCGGCGGGACCTTCTACGCCGTCGATCGCCGCTGCGGGCACATGAACGCGCCGCTCGAGATGGGAACACTCGACGGCTCAATCCTCACCTGCGCCATGCATTGTGCCCAGTTCGACGTGATCACGGGAGAGTCGGTCTCGGGCCCAGTGCCGCCCCACCTGGGAGGCGAGGTCGCGCCACCACGATTGGGCGCGTTTCTCCGGAACGTCGGCATGTTGATGCAGCACGTTCGCACCGAATCGATCGGTGTCCACAAGACGACAGTGGAAGACGGCTGGGTGTTGGTTGCCGAAGCTCGAGTGGCCCGTTCCTGACGAGTCGATCCAGCGCTTCCTTCGCCCGCGGCCGTGTTCGTCTACCGCGAACGATGCCCTTTCGTCTAGAACCGAGGGCACCGGGGATTTCAGGGCTGTCGAGACTGTCGCGCTCGGAGGGCAGCTCCGAGCGCTTCTTCCGGTGCGTGCGTGTGCATGACTGCTGGAGGCTGCGTCGCGGCCTCGGCCGTCGACGCTCTGTGACGCGGCCGGATGGTCCGGCTGCGTAGAAGCGAGGTGACACATGAGCGCTGAAGAGAATCTGCAGCGGATGAAGACCCTGGACGATGCCTGGAACGCGCAGGACTGGAACGTGTTTCGGAAGCGGCACTCGGCGGACACGAAAGTGTACTGGCCAGGCCAGCCGGATCCGACGCGCGGTCGGGACGCCCACCACACGGAGTCCGAGGCGTTCTTCAAGTCGATCGAGAACCACCTCGACAACAACCCGTATCGCGTGATGTTCGGCTCGGGCGACTGGACGTGCACGATTGCCAGGTGGAAGGGGAAGATGATCGGCCCCTGGACGGGGCTCGACGGCAAGGTGCACGAGGCGACGGGCAAGACGTTCGAACTCGAGTTCTGCACGGTCGCGCGCTGGAAGGATGGCGAGATCGTCGAAGAGAATCTGTTCTACGACCAGGTGGGCTTCCTGCGGCAAATCGGCGTGCTCTGAGCGCACCCGGCCGTCTCGCATGCCCGGTGACGGAAGTACCGCTCGCCACCAAGGTGGTTCGACATGACGCCTCCGCTCGCGCTGTCGACAGCGACGCTTCTTCTCGTGCTCGACCTGATCGGGACGTTCGTCTTCGCGCTCAGCGGCGCGGCCTCCGGCGTGAAGAGCAAGCTGGATGTATTCGGCTTGGGCGTCTTGGCGTTCGTCGCCGGCAACGCCGGCGGCGTGACCCGGGATGTGCTCGTCGGGGCCCTTCCGCCGGCCGCGATCAACGACTGGCGTTACGTCGCCGTGTCCCTGCTGGCGGCTGCCGTGACGTTTGCGTGGTACCCGGAAGTCCGGCGGCTCCGTCCGATCGTGTTGCTGCTCGATGCGGCGGGCCTCGGGCTGTTCGCGGTGGCCGGCACGCAGAAGGCGCTGGCGTACGGCGTCAACCCGTTGGCCTCGGCGCTGCTCGGCATGCTGACCGGTATCGGGGGCAGCGTGCTGCGCGACCTGCTCGTCAACGAGATCCCCGTCGTGCTGAGAGCCGACTTCTACGCCCTCGCGGCGCTCGCCGGCGCCGGGGTGGTCGTCGGCGGGCACCTGCTGCACTGGCCGCCGACGGCGACGACGATCGCGGGTGCGATCCTTTGCTTTGGGATACGTCTCATCGCGATTCGACGCGGGTGGAACCTGCCGCCAGCCAGGCTGCCGGTGTCCTCGTGACGCGGGCGCCGGTTGTCAGGAACTGCTGCCCGTGTGCCGGCCGACCAGGTCGACGATGAGATCCACCGCTCGATCCAGGCCGGTCAGGGCCGTGTTCAACGACGCGTCGTAGAGCGTCGCATCGGACCAGTTGCGACCCGTGATCCTCCGGACGAACTCGGCACGCTGCTCGTCGATCTTTCGGACCAGCGCCATGGCCGCAGGCTCGTCCGCCAGATCGTACTCCTCGATCGCGAGCCTGACGCGCGTCTCGAATGGCGCATGCAGGAACACGCGGATCACGTTCGACCGGCCACCGAGGATGTGTCCGTCGGCCGCGGCTCAGAAACGATAGACGGCAGCGCCCACCGTGATGCCGGATCCGAACGCCAGGAACACCGCCTTCGTTCCCGGCTTCGGCGGCGCCTCCGTGAGCAGGCGGTCGAGCGCGAGAAACAGCGACGTCGAGTGCGTGTCGGGGAGGCTCGCCGTGTAATCGACGATCCTGCCGGCCTCGATGCCCATCGCCCTCGGCAGCCGCCCGACGAACGCCGGCGAGATCTGCGCCGGTACGACCAGGTCGATCTCGTCGCGGCAAAGCCGCTCGGCTGCGAGCACCTCGTCGAGCACGCCGGGCACGGCCGCCGTGTAGGCGTGTTCGAGATCTGACGCCCGCGTGAGCACGATGCGTCCGCGCTTCTCCTCGAGGCTCACGACCGATTGGAAGAGCTCGGCGTGCTCTTCGTTTGTCTGAAAGGCAAAGGCTCCGAACCCCACATCCCGCCTGGGCGAGACGTCGAGGAGCACCGCGGCGCCGCTCGACGGGTAGGTGTAGGCCGGATCGGGGCGGCGGTCCCGGTTGGCCTCGCTCGACACCACCATGCCGACCTGGACCTCGCCGGCCCGCATCTGTGTCGTGATCACGTGCACGCCGTTGAGCATGCCGCAGCCGCCGTTCAAGAGGTCGAACGCGAGGGTGCGGCGGCCCTGGAACTCGATGTTGATGCCGAGGCCGTGCTGAATGTAGCAGGCGTTGGCCGGCTCGCAGACGTGACCGTCGCGATAAGTGCCCGTGTTGATGAGCACGCGGACGTCGGCGCGGTGATAGTGAGACCTCGCCAGGCAGCGCCTGCCCGCTTCGACCGCCCGCCTGACCGAGCCACACTTCCTCAGATACCGGCCGTTCACGCTCGTCCCGATCGCCTCGATGCGACTCCGCCTCATGCCGGACCCGCCTTCTGGAGGTGGGCCCGATAACGCGCCGGGAAGTCGTCGAACGTGAAGGTGGCGTGCGAGATCACGATCCCCGACGCGCCGCTGATCAAGAGGATGTTCTGACGCGGCTCAATCGTGCCCCGCAGAATGAACTCGTGTAGCGCCAGGAAGTGGCTCGTGGTCGTGGTGTTGCCGTACTTCTCGGCGCAGCACAAGAAGCAGTCCGGAAGCTCGGTGCCCATGAACCGCTGTGCGACCTTGATGCCCGTCTGCACCGCGCGCACGGAGACCTGATGCGGGATCGCGTGGTGCACGTCATCGAGGCTCCAGCCCGACGCGTCGAGGGCCTGCTTCAGGTAGAACGGGAAATGCTCGGCGCCCTTGCGCTGCAGCGCGCGGGCCTTGGTGATGAGGATGCCGCCGCGGCCGCGCTTCGACGGCTGCGAATAGCAGAAGTGATCGTGCTTGGCGCCGGTCACGAGGTCGAGCCAGTGAAATCCAATGCGGTCGTCGGTCGAGGCGTCCAGGATGACCGCCGCGCCGCAGTCGCCGAGGGTCAGCGCCGCGAGCTGGCCGTCGAAGCTGTGACGCATCTCGCGCGCCGCGGTCTCGGCCAGCGGCATGTTGTGCTCGCCGCTCACCACCATGCCGCACTTCGCGGCGCCGCCGCGGATGAGCCCCTGCAGCACCCAGATGCCGTTGAGCATGCCGGCGCAGGCGTTGACGACGTCGAAGACCAGCGCCTTGCTGGCGCCGAGCGCCCTGCGAATGACGACCGAGGTCGCCGGCTCGAGGCTGAACTCGTCGGGGCGATGGTGCTTGGAGATGCTGGTGCAGATGATGGCATCCAGGTCGGCGGCCTTGTAGCGGGACATGGCGAGGGCGCGCTCCGCAGCCTTCAACGCCAGGTCGGCGGCATACTCGCCGACGGCCACGCGCCGCTCGCGGATGCCGGTAATGCGCTCGAGATCCCAACGCGGCCGACGCCGGCACGAGCGCAGCATCTCCTCCGTGGTGACGACGCGGTCGGGGAGATAGAGGCCGAGACTCTCGATCTTCAGCTTGTCAGGCATCCGAATACCCGGCGGCCGCGGGCACGACATCCGTGCCCGCTCGCGCAAGCTCGCGCACTCCGGCACAAAACGATACCTGAGGGCGGTAGCCGAGCTCGCCTCTGGCTTTGCTCATATCATAGCGGCAGTCACAGGCTACGAGGCGCACGCCGCAGCGGGTGATCGCCTGGCGCGGTCGCCAATCGGACACGCGGCCGGCGTCCTCGTTCCGGATCTTCAACGCCATGATGAACTCCGCATGCGCAAGACGCGTGGGGCCACATCCTGCATCATTGCATCCTGCACGGTGTGACTCCCATGTCGGCACCGAAAACCCCGTCGGCCTCGCGAACGCCGCAACTTGCGTGTCGGTTCTCGGATAGCGTCCCAGGTGGCGGCGGCCGTCGTCTCCGGCCTCGCGCCCGCGCCGGCCGTCGATCGCGACCTGCCCCTCTACTATGTCGGCACGCCGGCACAGCACTACGACAGCGCGCTCGCGCAGAACCGCGTCATCGCCGGGATGTTCTCGTCGTTCGGCCTCGTGGCCGTCCTGATGGCTTCGGTCGGCCTCTACGGCGTCATGTCCTTCTCGGTGAACCAGCGCCGCCAGGAGTTCGGCGTGCGCATGGCACTCGGCGCCGATCGCCGCGCCATCGTGGCCATCGTGCTGCGCCGGGCCGGACGACAGATCGCGCTCGGCCTGACGCTGGGCTTCGCCCTGGCGTTCCTGCTCGCGACGATCGGCCGGGACGTCCTGGCGGGGATGCTGTTCAACGTCAGCGCACACGATCAGTTCAGCTACGCGATCGTCTTCGCCGTCGTCGCCGTCGTTTCGCTCGTCGCCGCGCTCGTGCCTGCGCTCCGTGCGGCAAGAGTGCATCCGATGAGCGCCCTGCGCGCCGAGTGATTGACGCTGACCGTCCCTGCCCGCTGAACGTGGCCGTCGCCGCGCTCAGCGGGCGGGGCGAAGCGCCCGAACTTGTCGTGTGGCAGACGAAGCCGGCTGTCACCCTGGCGGCCCAAACGAGATCCTCGGGCACCAGGTAATCGAAGACATCGAGGTTCGTGTGGTGGGAAGGCGCTATCATTTCACCCCATGAATCATCGCCACCGCGCTTGTCTCCTCCTCGCCGGGCTTCTGGTCTTCGGTCGTGGCGCAGCCGCGCAACAACCGGGCACCCCCGACTTCCGGGCTCCTCTCGACCCGATTCACAACGCGCAAGCCGTGTCGGGGTTCGAGAGGGATGTCATCGCCGCCATCCGGCAGAACATCCCGCGGTGGGCGACGCCCCGGGTCGACGAGACGGGGAACCTGATCGTGACCATCGGCCAGGGTCAGCCGCACCTCCTCATCACCACCAGCGTGGACGAAGACGGTTACCTCGTGTCCGACGTCACGCGCGACGGGTACCTGCGGCTCCACCGCGTGACGACGGGCGTCAACTTCAAGCTGTTCGACCAGTTCATCTACGGACAGCCGGTGTGTATCCGGACGACGAGCGGAAAGGTGGTGCCCGGTGTGGCCGGGAGCGTCTCGGCCCACCTGCAGCGAGGCCGCGACGTGGCGACCGCGGCCAAGAGCCTGGACGACGTGTGGGTGGATGTCGGCGCGCAGTCCGCGGACGAGGTCGCCGCGCTCGGTGTGCAACTGCTCGACACGGTGACGCTTCGGGATCGAGGGACGGTCCTAACCGGGGGGCGACTGTCGGGGCTGGTTGCCCAGGTGCGGCAGTCGGCGGACGTGCTCCTTCGCCTCCTGATGGAACAGCGCGAGGCGCCGAAGATCGCGGGCACCCTGACCGTGGCCTGGACGACACAAGGCGCCTTCGGCGATCGCGGCGCGGCGCGCCTGGCCCGTGAGGTGGCCGCCGACCGCGTCATCGTCGTGACCCGTGCCCAGCCGGCGCGCGAACCGGATTCGCGCGGGGCCGTCGGCAACCTCGGCGGCGGTCCCGTCCTTGCGGAGACGAGCACCTGGCTCGCCGAACGCGCGCGCGAAGCGGGCGTGACGGTTCAATCGACATCCACGCTGCGTGTGCCGACGGCGTGGCCCGCGGCAATCGTGCAAAGCGTGGCGCTGCCGGTGCTCTTCATGCAGACACCGGTCGAGACGGTGGATCGCGCCGACGTCGCGGGGCTCACGGCGCTCCTCCGTGCCGCGGCCGGCCTGCCCAAGACCGGCGCCGGCATCGTCGGCTCGGGCCTTGGCCACGTCCCCGACGCGCCCCACGGCCCGTTTGTCAACCTGGCGCCGCTCGTCGAGGTCTACGGCGTGTCGGGGCACGAAACGGCCGTCCGCGAAGCGGTCGCGAAGCAACTGCCGAAG